>DBFBJF010000073.1:0-4938 GCA_048203265.1 Candidatus Merdiplasma sp. | reverse complement strand
GTCTGAAAAACAGAAACTGAACTCCTTTCCAGAATCGGATTTCCCCCGCCAGCTCTTCTCTGGCCTGGAGCATGGCCCCCTCCTGCCTGCGCCGCAGCGCTTCCGGCCAACGGCTCCAGGGAGCTCCCTGAAAGTTCTCTTTCAGCGCCATGAACAGAGCATAGTCATCCAGCCATTCCGCTTCCTTCTCACAGAATTCATCCAGCTCCTTGGGATGCTGCCGCTCCAGGCGCTCCACGGCCTTCTCCAGAACAGGATACCTCTGCCGGTACAGCAGGCCGTAGTCCACACTGGCCGGATTCTCGCCCCAGGAAATTTCCTGGTATTCCTCCGGCTCAAGCAGGCCCTCTTTGCAGAGCTCATCCAGGTCAATGAGATAGGGATTCCCCGCGAAGGAGGAGAATGGCTGATAGGGCGAATCTCCGTATCCGGTGGGCCCGATGGGCAGCACCTGCCAGCAGGTCTGTCCTGCCCTTTTCAGAAAATCCACAAACTCCCGGGCCGCTTTTCCCAGCGTTCCCACTCCCCAGGGGGAGGGCAGCGAGGTGATCGGCATCAAAACACCCGCTTTTCTCATACATTCTCACATCCCTTCTTTTTACTTCTCTTCTGCGTTCAGCTCACGGACGCTCTCCCTGCGCATCAATTCAAAGGGAACCAGCTCATGAGCAGCTGGAAGCTCATAATGAATGGCCTGCAGAAGGTTTTTCACGCCGCTGTCGGCCAGCCGCTCCGCGTCCTGCCGAATGGTGGTCAGCCTGGGAATACTGTACTCGGAAGAAACGATTCCATCGTATCCCACCACAGAAATGTCGCCGGGTATATTCAGTCCCAGATCCGCCATGGCACGCATAGCCCCCAGGGCAATCACATCGCCCAGGGCAAATACCGCCGTCAGCGTGGGCTCCCGCTCCAAGAGCCTTCTGGCCGCCTGATACCCGTCCGCCATGGAATAACGGCAGGGCTCATACTGCCGCTTTGTATCAAAGAGGAGCCCGTTTTTCTTCGCTGAGCGGTATACCCCCTTGATACGCCGGTAACTCATCTGGTCGATGGAGAGATTTCCTCCCAGCACTCCGATCCTGCGGTGCCCGCAGGAGAACAGGTAATCCATGGCCTCCTCCGACGCCGCGGTGTCGTCGGTGGAGAAGCTGGACAGGTTGGAAAAGTCCAGTTCTCCCGCATAGTTGGTCAGCAGCACGCAGGGAACCTCCAACTGTTTGAAATCTTTACGGAAAAATTCCATATCACCCCCAAGGAACAAGAATCCCTTGGGTCGGCGCTGCCTGGTCAGCTGCAGCGCATACTGCACTTCATTGGCGTCTTCATCCAGGTAGGCCACATACACTTCCTCTCCGCTGGCATCAAACTTTGCCTGAATCCGTTCCAGTATATCAGAAAACAGCAGGTTATGGGAACCTTTTACCAAAACTGCTATGGCCGATTTTGTTCTCATCTTCAGATGTTTTGCGTTGGCATTGGGTTCAAAGCCCACCTCCTGCACCACGGCCATCACCTTTTCCCGAGCCTGCTGACTCACATCGGGATGATTATTCAGCACCCGGGAAACCGTTCCCAGACTGTATCCGGACAGTCTGGCGATATCTTTGATGGTCATCTTTATCCCTTAACCGCTCCGGCGACCACGCCCTTAATGATATATTTCTGCCCGACCAGATAGATGATAATGATGGGCAGTATGGCAAGCATGATACAAGCCATCATGGGCCCCATCTCAACACGCCCGTAGCTTCCCCGGAAATACTGGATCAGCATGGAAATCGTTTTGTACTTGTTGATGTCCAAAATCAGAGTGGGCAGAAGATAATCATTCCAGATCCACATAGCCTCCAGGATGGCAACCGATACCATGGTGGGGCGCAGAATAGGGACAACAACGTGAAAGTAAGTCTGCAGAGGGCTGCATCCGTCGATCATGGAAGCCTCCTCAATGTCGATGGGAACGCTGCGCATAAAACCGCAGAACATAAATACCGCCAGCCCCGCTCCGAAGCCCAGGTAGATGATCCACAGAACCCAGGGGGTGTTCAGTTTCAACGTGTCCGATATGGAAGACAAGGTGAACATCACCATCTGAAATGGCACCACCATGGAGAAGGCACACAGAAGATACAGCGCCTTTGTCAGCTTGTTATTCACTCTGGTAATGAACCAGGCAAACATGGAGCAGAACAGCAGGATGGCCGCCACCGATGTGATGGTGATGAACGCGGTATAAAACAAACTGCTTAAAAATCCCTGGGTATTGATGGCGTTCTCATAATTCGCCAGCCCCGCGAAGGCGTCTCCCAGGGGGAGTTCAAACGCGGTGTTGGTGCTGATGGCGCTCTCCACCTTCAGGGAATTGATCAGCACCATGAAAATGGGGTACATGTAGAGCACAGACACCACAGCCATCACAATACTCAGTATCCTGTTTGAACGGCGTCCTTCCTTCATTACTGCTGCACCTCCTTCTTACGCGTCACCCTCAGCTGGATCAGAGAGATAGCCACCACAATCAGGCAGAAGATCACTGCCTTGGCCTGGCCGATGCCCCTCCACTGGGGACCTGAGCGCCCGTAAAATGTATAATAAATATTGTAGGCCAGCAGTTCACTCTGATGGGCCGGCTGTCCGGCTGTCAGCGCCATGTTCTGGTCAAACAGCTTAAAGCTGTTAGTGATGGTGAGGAACAGGCAAATGGTGATAGAGGGCATCAGCATGGGCAGCTTCACCTTGATCAGTGTCTGCCAGGGAGTGGCTCCATCGATCTGGGCCGCCTCCGTCAAAGTCTCCGGTATGCTCTGCAGCCCCGCGATGTAGATAATCATCATATATCCGATCTGCTGCCAGCACATAAGAATCACGAGACCCCAGAAGCCCGCCGTGGCATCCAAAGCCAGCAGGGGCTTTTTCAGCAGACTCAGCACACAGTTTAAAAGGATCTGCCAGATGTATCCCAAAACGATGCCTCCGATCAGGTTCGGCATGAAAAATACCGTCCGGTAGGCGTTTCTTCCCCGAAGCTCCCTCGTCAGGATCAGCGCCACACACAGGCCGCCCAGATTGATGGCAATAGTGCTCACCACCACAAAGGCGCAGTTGTACCAGAAAGAGTGGCTGAACGTGGCATCACTGAGGGCACGGGTAAAATTGGAGAAGCCGATGAAGGTGGCATCCCGCACTGTGGTAAACTGGCAGAAGGACAGGTAAACTCCCTGAATAAACGGAATGATGAAGCCGATCAGAAACGCTGCAAGGGTGGGCAGCAGAAATATGGGCCAATATCTTTTTATTGCTTTTTCCATAGCCCCGGCCTCCTTTCTCAAAATAAAGGTCAAACTCGCTCCCTCAAACTGCCAGATTTACATATTTCGGGCAGGCCGCGCGCAAAAGCGGCAGCCTGCCCGGACAATTTGAGGTATGTGTAACTATTTCTTATGGGTTCTTATTGTATCATTCAACCGTTGGCCAGAGCGTACTCGGTAGCCCAGTTATCCACGAATGCGGAAACTACGCCTGCCCAGTTGTCATCGGTCTGGTCTGCAGCATACTGTGCCAGAGCGGATCCCAGCATGTTCTTCCACTCCTCAGAGGGCATGGTGGTGAAGTTCCAGCTTACAGGGGTCTTGCCTTCTGCAGTCATCTGAGCATCCAGAGCTACGAACAGGTTGGAGGATTCCGGAGCCTGCTTGAAGGGGATCGCGAATGCCATACCAGCTTCGCCTGAAGGCATTGCGCCCTCGCCGCCGGTCATAGCCTGAAGAGCGGTCTCATCCGTTACGCACCACTCCATGAAGTCCAGAGTAGCCTGAATATTTTCCTCGCTGGCGTTCTTGTTTACACACCAATAGTTCTCACTGCCGGTGCAAAGGCCCTGGTTTGCCTCATCGCCCACTCCGATGTAGATGGGGATCATGGTCACATCGTCATCCGTGTACTTGCCATCTCCTACTACATTCGCATACTCCCAGGAGCCGTTCTGATAGAATACTGCGTCTCCGTTCAGGAACTCATTCAGGGAGTCGTTTGCCGTCTTGGCGGTCAGCTCTGCGGGATCGCAGGTAGAATTGTTGATGTACAGATCCCAGATGTTTCTGTAGTTGTCAAGGTAGGTTCCCTCAATGGCATCGGTGGAAGTGATGCCTCTGTCCTGATACTCAAAGTAAATCGGCAGATTAGCCAGGTGAGTCTTAAATCTCCAGTCAGAGGAGCTGTCCATACCGGCTGAGGTAAACGCCGCAAAGCCCAGCTCGTCACTGCGGGCTGTAATATCCTCTGCCACAGCTTTCAGATCCTCGAAGGACTGAATATCTTCCACGGAATAGCCGGCCTCACTCAGCAGGGTCTTGTTTACGATAATACCGTAGGACTCAATTACATAGGCGATACCGTAAACGGCTCCGTCCTCTGATAGGGCGTAATCATCACTGGTAAGCTCGCCGTAGATGGCGCTTCCGCTCAGGTCATAGCAGTAATCCTTCCAGTTCTTCAGTCCAACCGGGCCGTTTACCTGGAACAGGGTGGGCGCATTGCTGGAAGCCATCTCGCTGGTCAGCATCGTCTCATACTGTCCGGACGCCACAGTCGTCACCGTTACCGGTACCCCTGTCTGCTCTGTGTAAATTGACGCCAGTTCCTGCCACTGGGCATCCTGCTCCGGCTTAAAATTCAGATAATAAACGGAGCCTGACGCGCCGTCGGCTGCATCTTCAGCATACACCGGTAATGCGGAAACCATGGTAGCGGCAGCCAGTCCTAATGCCAGTAATCTTTTTTTCATGTTTCTAGACCTCCTTACTAAACAAAATTCGTTTGACCAGTTGACCGGAAATGCGTTTTTGGAAATGTTTCCGGAAACGTTTCCAGTTAAGATGATTTTATTTTATCCCACTTGGTCAAAATTGTCAATGGTTTTTCATATTTTACTATATT
>DBFBJF010000072.1:0-6761 GCA_048203265.1 Candidatus Merdiplasma sp. | reverse complement strand
TACAGTTATTCCTTCACAGACCAGCGGCTGAAGGATCTGATGGATTCCATCGGCAGGTCACTGGAAGGAATGGGGATGATGGAGATTTCCAAGGGAGGACTGTTTGGAAACAAAAACTGCTATATCCCCACGAAAGAGGCGATCCACTATGTGATTGATATGGTCAGGGCAGAAATGCTGGAGGAGGGAGAGGTGACAGAGGATATTGCTGCCCTGGTGATCCTTCTGGATGCCAGTAAGACCCTGAGGACCTATTTCTCTGAGTTTGAGAGAAAAGAGATCAAGGCAAAGCTGAAGGAGATTGTCCAGTCGGAGACGGGAAAAGTGGTGAAGGAGATGGTGACCTATGTGGAAGATATGATTTCCGCATTGGCTGCGCTGGTTGTTGTTTACAGCTGATGGAGGCTGAAGATGTCGAGACAGAGAAGTATGGAGGCCATTGAGCATTCCGAATATGTAACCATCGGTGAGTTGGTACGGCTCACCGGTGTCCGGTACAGCACATTGAAATTCTATACGGAAGAGGGGATGCTTCCCTTTGAGCAGGCGGAGGAGAACCTGACCCGCCGTTATCGGCGGGTGGAGAGCGTGGAGCGTATTCTCCTGATCAAGAAGCTGCGGGAGGAGAAGAAAACCATACCGGAGATCAAAGAGCTCCTGAGACGGAATTGACAGATTCACCGCTTGAAAAACCGCCGGTAAAATGGTAAAATAATACCGAAAAATCTAAGTTCGATACGATACAAGACCGAAGTTTCAGTCCGATACGATACAGAATGGCGATGCCCTTTTGTATCGTTTTTTTATGCAAAAATTTTGATTTTCTGCCGGCGTAAAAAAACGAATACAAAAGGGAGAGAAACAGTAGGAGGTAACGAAACAGATGTCTGAAACACAAACAAACGACTTTCTCGAACGGGAGAGCCTCGGGAACCTGATGAGGAAATACGCGATTCCCTGCGTCATCTCGCTGCTGGTGGCAGCGCTCTACAATATTGTTGACCAGATTTTCATTGCCAATGCGTCCTATCTGGGCTCCTACGGCAATGCGGGCAACACCGTGGTCTTTCCCCTGACAGTAATCGCCCTGGCTATTGCCGTGATGATCGGTGATGGCTGCTGCGCCTTCGTCAGCATCAGCCTGGGAGCCCACAAGGAGGAGGAAGCCCACAGAAGTATCGGAAACGCAGTGCTTTTGTGTATTATCTGCAGTATTGTGCTGACGGCAATTTACTTGATCTTTATGGATCCCATTCTGGCCATGTTCGGAGGAACGGTGAATGAGGAGACCTTTGCCTGCGCAAAAGAATACTTTTTCTGGATAGCGCTGGGTGTTCCGTTTTATATGTTCGGGCAGGCCATGAATCCCATTATCCGGTCAGATGGAAGCCCTAAGTTTGCCATGTTTGCTACAGTAATTGGCGCAGTGGCCAACATTATCCTGGACCCCATTTTCATTTTCCCGTTTAAGATGGGAATGATGGGAGCCACCATCGCCACGGTGATCGGCCAGATTTTAACGGCCATCCTCTCCGTATGGTATCTCTGCCATATGAAGGCGGTGAAACTGCAAAGAAGCAGCTTCGGCTTCTGGGGAAGTCTGATGAAACGGTTCCTGACACTGGGAATTACCAGCTTTCTTTCCCAGTTTTCCCTGGTGGTTTCCATGGCGGCAGTGCAGAATATGTG
Organism: Candidatus Merdiplasma sp.; assembly: GCA_048203265.1. Classification (GTDB taxonomy): domain Bacteria; phylum Bacillota; class Clostridia; order Lachnospirales; family Lachnospiraceae; genus Merdiplasma. The sequence continues at coordinate 5,072 of DBFBJF010000072.1, read as the reverse complement.
CACGAAATACGCGGCTTTGGATGAGATATTCGGCCAGGCCCAATATTCCCAGATTCCTCTGGCAGTGCTGGGCATTGTAATGAAGTTTTTCCAGATCGCCATCTCTGTGGCAGTGGGCGTGGCTGCGGGCTGTATCCCCATTGCGGGCTACAACATCGGCGCGGGCCGGAAGGACAGGGCAAAGAAGCTGTTTACCTATCTGCTGAGAGCGGAAGTGGCAGTGGGACTGGTGGCTACAGTGATCGTGGAGTGTTTCCCGCGGCAGCTTATCGGTATTTTCGGCGCGGCCAACGAGAGCGCTTATTATACTGATTTCGCAGTGAGAAGTTTCCGCATCTATCTGTGCCTGATGATCCTTGCCACGGTCAACAAGGGAACCTTTATCTACCTGCAGGCTCTGGGCCGTGCCGTGGCCTCCACGGTTGTATCTCTGACCAGGGAAGTTATTTTCGGTGTGGCGCTGCCCATCATCCTTCCCATTTTCTTTGGGCTGGACGGATTGCTTTACTCCTTCCCTGCGGCGGATATTTTGACCTTTGTCATTGCGCTGTTCTTTATTCGCCAGACGTACCGGATGCTTAGCGACGGACCAGCAAAAAAGCGAAAGGAGGCAATATAATATGGCAAACAGAATCATGACCATCAGCCGTGAGTTTGGAAGCGGCGGAAGAACTATCGGAAAAGAAGTGGCGGCGAGGCTTGGAATCCCCTGCTATGACGCGGAACTGATCGAAAAGATTGCCGGGGAGAGCGGATTTTCCAAAGAATACGTTGCGGAATGGGAGGAGGCCACAGTCAGCGGCAGTCTGTTTGCCCACGCGTTTGCGGACAGAGACTACAGTGGTCATTCCTTTCAGGATGATCTTTGGGCAATTCAGAATAAAATTATTCTGGAGCTGGCCCAAAAAGGTTCCTGTGTGATCGTGGGCCGGTGCGCGGATTATATCCTCAGAGGTAAGGCGGATTGTCTCAGGGTGTTTATCCATTCAGATATGGAGAGCAGGGCAAAGCGGATTGTGGAACAGTACGGCGAGCGCAGCGAATCGCCCCAGAAGCGGCTGAAAGATAAGGATAAGCGCAGAGCTGCCTACTATCAGTACTACACGGACATGAAATGGGGCGCGGTGGAAAATTATGATGTGACCCTTAACAGCGGTGTCCTGGGCATTGAGAAGTGCGTAGACACGCTTGAAAAGCTGTTCTGACGACACTGAGGAAAAGCCAATTATTTGATGGAATAAAAATTATAAGGTACCTTTATATTTTAGAGAAACTGTGCTAAAATATAAAGGTACCTTATTAAATGTGTGAAAATGGAGGAGACAATGAAGGGGCAGTATGAAAAACTGGATGTGAACAATAAGCTGATCTGGAACCTGAGAGACATCACCCACACGATGCGCCAGGTATCGGAGGGAAGAGGCAGCCAAAAGAGAATTCTCATTGTTCTGTGGGAGACCGGCCCCATTACTCAGAGAGACCTGACCAAAAGGCTGGGGATACAGCCCGGTTCCGCCAGCGAGGTGATCGGAAAGCTGGAGACGGCAGGGCTGATTGAGCGCACAACCAGTGTGCAGGATCACAGAACCGTGGACATCCGTCTGACAGAGGAGGGGCTTCTGGCGGCCAGGGAGGCAGCCGAAAAGAGAACGAACCGGCATGAGCGGATGTTCGCCTGCCTGGACGAGACGGAGAAAGAAGAATTGCTGAAGCTGTTGGAAAAAGTGAACGCAGCCTGGGAGGAAGAGTACTGGGTACATACGGCCCCCTGGGACAGAGACTGGGAGGAGCCGCAGAAAGACTCATCCCATAAAATCTACAGAAAGGGTCATGAAAAGCAGGAGCGGATCTGACACAGGGAGACAGTGATGTGGAAATATATAAAAAAATATCTGCATTTTGGGATCATAGCAGCCGCCTTTATGGTGGGGGAAGTGCTGATGGATTTATTTCAGCCGGATCTGATGAGCCGGATTGTGGATGAGGGAGTTTTGGGGCTGGAAAATCAGGGCGTTGGCGATATGCACCTGATCTGGACTCTGGGCCTTGTGATGATCGGCCTGGTGCTTTTCGGGGGACTATGCGGCTCGCTGAACAATGTGTTTGTCCACCTGGCCGGACAGAATATCGGAAATGAGATGCGAAAGGACTGCTTTCGCAATATCATGACCTTTTCTTTCCAGCAGATGAACCGGTTCGGAACCGGATCCCTGGTGACCAGGGTGACAAATGATATTACCCAGGTGGAGACTCTGATCGCTCAGTTTATCCGTGGACTGATCCGCACCTCCATGCTGACCTTTGGAAGTCTGTATTTTATGTTCCGGCTAAATGGCAGATTTGGAACAGCAGTGCTCTGCGCAGTCCCCTTTATTGTGGGCGTTCTGGTGTTCTGCCTCTGCCGGGCCAATCCGCTGTTTGCCAAACTGCAGGAGCGGCTGGATAAATTGAACAGTATTATGCAGGAGGATGTATCCGGTATCCGGATTATGAAAGCCTGTGTGCGGGAAACTTATGAGAAGCTGCGTTTCGGGAAGGCAAATGGAGATTTGATTAAAACCCAGCTGAAGGTGCTGACCATCTTTGCCTTTATGAATCCGGTGATGAACGGCCTGATGTACGTGGTGGTGGCGGTTATTCTGCTGATGGGCGCATCTGAGGTCAGCTTTGGAAGGGCCACCCCTGGAACTATCATGGCGGCCATCACCTATACCACCCAGCTCCTGAACGGGATCCTGATGCTGGTGATGCTGTTTCAGAACATCTCCCGTGGAATTGTTTCCTGGAGGAGAGTCAAGGAAGTGCTGAACTGCCGGCCGCAGCTGGAGGATGGAAAACAGGTGACGGAATCTGGAAGACGGCTTCGGGGAAAGATTGAGTTCCGGGATGTGTCGTTTGCCTATCCGGACAGCGGGCAGAAGGTGTTGAAGCATATTAATCTTACGATCCAGCCGGGGGAGACGGTGGCGGTCATGGGAGCCACCGGATGCGGAAAGTCCTCCTTTGTCAATCTGATTCCCAGATTTTATGATGCCACGGAGGGAACAGTTCTGGTGGACGATGTGGATGTGCGGGATTACAGCCTTAAAGTACTGCGGGAGGGCGTTGCCATCGCCCTGCAGAAAAGCGAGCTGTTCAGTGTCACCATAGGAGAAAATATCGCCTGGGGAGCACCCGGGGCAGGGCAGGCCGACATAGAGAAAGCCGCGGAAATAGCCCAGGCCAGCGAATTCATCCGGTCAGCGCCGGAGGGCCTTCAGACCATGGTGGCAGAGAGAGGTATGAGCCTCTCCGGCGGCCAGAAACAGAGGATTTCCATTTCCCGGGCTGTTTTAAAGAATGCGGGAATTTTAATTTTCGATGATTCCACCAGTGCCCTGGATCTGAAAACAGAGGCGAAACTGTACGATGCCCTGAGCCGGACGGATCCTCACAGCACGAAAATCATTGTGGCCCAGCGAATTGCCACGGTGCGCCGGGCTGATCGGATTGTGGTGCTGGAACATGGAGAGATCGCGGCCTGCGGAACCCATGAGGAGCTGCTGAAAACCAGCAAAACGTATCGGGACATCTATGATTCCCAGATGGGAGAGGAGGGGCAAAATGAGTGAGAAAAAAACAGTGGAGCGCAGAATCCCCGGAACAAAGCGGGGCCCCTGGTTTGGAGAGGCGGAACATGCGGAGCATGCGAGAGCCGTGCTGAAGCGAATCGGAGGCTATTTTGCCAGGCAAAAGGCTATGACGCTGGCTATGCTTGCTGTGGTGGTGGCAGGAACGCTCTGCGGTGTTCTGGCCCCCAGCCTGCAGAGCCAGGCCATTGATGTGATTGCGGGGGAGGCAGGTATGAGTCTGCTGACAGCCGTGATCTGGATGCTGCTGGCCTATCTGGCCTACAGCCTCTGCCAGTTGTTTCAGGGATTGATCAGCGCAAAGCTCAGCCAGCGGATTGTGGGACAGATGAGAGAAGAATTGTTTGGAAAGCTGGTGGATCTTCCGGTGCGCTATCTGGACACCCATTCCCATGGAGATGTGATGAGCCGTATGACCAATGACATTGAAAATGTGTCCACCACCATCTCCCAGTCCCTGCCCTCCCTTTGTTCGGGAGCCCTGACTCTGGTGGGAACGGTGGCCATTATGCTGTATTACTGCTGGCAGCTGGCCCTGCTCAGCTGTGCTACCGTCCTGCTGACTTTGGCAGTGACCAAGATTTTGTCGAAAAAGGTGAGAAGATATTCCAGAAAGAGGCAGGCGCTGCTGGGGGAACTGAATGGAACGGTGGAGGAGATGATTTCCGGTTACCGCACGGTGGTGGCTTACCATCATCAGGACATAACTACGGAAGAGTTCTGCCAGACCTCCGATTCTCTGACTAAGGCAGGAATTCGGACAGACGCCATCAGCGGCATCATGGGCCCCATCATGAACTGTATTGGAAATATTGGCTTTGTGGTCATTGCGGCCTTCGGCGGATATTTTGCCCTGCACGGAATGATCTCCGTGGGCGTGATCTCCGCCTTTATCGTGTATGCCAAGCAGTTTTCCAGGCCCATCAATGAGATTGCCCAGATATATGGGCAGCTTCAGACCGCCATTGCCGGAGCGGAGCGGGTATTTACCATTCTGGACGAGGAGAGCGAGGACATGTCCGGGGAAGATCTGGTTCCCCGCCACGGGGCCCGGATTTGCTTCCAAAATGTCAACTTTTCTTACCGCCCCGGCCACCCGGTGATTCGGGATTTTACCCTGACGGTGCCTTCGGGGAAAAAGGTGGCGCTGGTGGGAGCCACGGGAAGCGGGAAAACCACGGTGGTAAACCTGCTGATGCGTTTTTATGATATTGACAGCGGAAAGATCTGCATTGAGGAGCAGGATATCGGAACCGTATCCCGGGCCAGCCTGCGAAAAAATGTGGCCATTGTGCTGCAGGATACTGTGCTGTTTACGGATACGGTGGGAAATAATCTGCGCTATGCCAATGAGGAGGCGTCCCAGGAGAGGCTGGAGGAGGCTGCCCGGCTGAGCCGGTGCAGTGACATGATCCAGCGGCTTCCCCAGGGCTATGACACTGT
>DBFBJF010000071.1:0-8727 GCA_048203265.1 Candidatus Merdiplasma sp. | reverse complement strand
AATTTTTCTTTTCATGTTCAGTTTCCTCCAAAAATATATGATTTGTAAATTTCTCAGATCTCCCGTCAAATGTAATGCCTTTCCCTGTTTTTCAGTTCATCCATTATTCCAGCACATTTAGGGTCAGTTTTATCTCAGAGCCATTAAGCGGCGTCTGCGCGTCATCCATGGCGAAGCACTCATATTTAAGCGTCGCATCCTCATATTCCCCTGCCTCCAGGGACTGGTTCAGGGTGATGTTATAGATTGCCATTCCCGGCTCCACCAGATCACTTTTCCAAAGTTCTGTGCCGTCGGATAAAAACAGGGACATCTGGAAATAGCAGGTATTCTGTTCGGGGTTATAGAAATTTACCGCCTGTTCGGTTTCGCCCGCTTTCAGGTTGATGGCGTCGTACCCCGGTATATCAATGGTATCCGTATTCTTCTCTCCCTGGTAGACCTCCCGGTCCCCGGTGTATACTTCCGCCGAGGTATCCACCTGGGCCTGGGAGGTATCCGTGGAGGACGCCGGGGCGGTTTCCTGCCCGAACCAGCGGTTCCAGTTCAGACCGACCAGTACGCCGCCGCCCACTAGGATAATAACCAGCAGAACCAACAGGAGGGTTTTTGCTGTCTTGCTCATGTTCTTCTTCCCTCCTCATCACTGGCTGTAAGAGATTTCAAAGTTAACAGTGCCCGTATAGGTTCCGGCAGGAATATTTGTTCCTGTGGGGGCTGCAAAGGAAAGGGATACCGGGGTTTTGCTGTCCTCTGTAAAGGCTGCGGCATTTTGGCTCAGGTCCGTAAACAGAGTTCCTCCCACAGACAGGGCGGACGTGACCGTATTGGATGCCCCTTCCCGTGTCAGGGTCAGGACGCCGTTCTGGATATTCCCATCATCTATGATCTTCACGTTTACCTGCCCGCCATTCCCCAGGTCAAAGGGATGCGTTTCATCCTCTGTTATGGATATGGATACCGGATCTCCTCCCGCTTCTGCCTGGCTGGGGATGGAAACGGTAAAGGTTGCCTGGCCTGTTGTACCCGTTCCGGCTGCTTCCGCTGAAAAGCTGCTGTTTGTCGCAGCGCACTCCACAGAAATGTCATACAACACGTTGGCTTTCAGCCCGGTGAAGGTTCCGCTTGTCTGCGCGCTGGAGTCGTAATCGGCATCTTCGCCTGTTCCCGTTGCCCAGTATGTTAAGGCTGCGCCTGCAGGCGCTCCATCCACGGTCACTGTAAATCCCTTTGCTGTAACGCCGGTCACCTTCACATCCAATGCCGGCCTTGCCGGGATCGTCAATGCCTGGGTGGGCACACTTGCGTAGCTGCTGTTTGTTGCCGCGGTGCGGAAGTAAACAGTCACTGCTTCTGTACCATCCCATTCAAAGTATTGTCTAAGGTCCATAGCGTTGTCTATGCATGCTGTCCATGATCCATCCTCATCGATACGGTACTGCATAGATTGTGAGGCATCAGTCAGTGTCTCATTCGTGTAATCAATCGAAGGCATCGATGGAGTTTCCGCTCTCGCCGGAGCGGTCATACTCTTAATCTCACTTTTGAAATGCGGGTTCTCACCTGAGTTTACCGCTGCCTCGTAGATGTAGATTGTATCCTCCGGTTCGACCTGGATAAGCTGGCCGCTTCCCTGCTGCCAATCGCCCTCACCATATGTACTGCTGTTGAAACTGTACCGGTAGTTTCCAGAAAGGATTACACCCTCGGCCTGGGTTTCAATAAACAGGTTAGGCGCAGCGGGGCGATCCGGAATGTCCACAGTCACCCAATTCGATGGGTGATAGGTCTGTGTCCCCTTCAACCGGACATACACATCCGTGCCGGGAGTAACGCTCAGCGTATCGTTTCCTTCTGCATCCGCGCTATTGGCAGCGGAAAGCTCATAGCCTGCCCTGGCTGTGACTGTCTCCTCCTCATAATCGATTGTATAGCCCGTGCCTTCTTCGGGATCCGTGGGCGTTCCCTTGCCAATCGTAATGGTCAGTACCTTTTGGCTGCTGACAGAAGTACCGCCTGCGTCGCTTATGGTTGCCTGAATGGTGACGCTCTGGCTGTCAGCCGTTACAGTGGGAGTACCATCGATGGTATTTCCGTTCAGGTTCAGTCCTGCAGGCAGGGCTCCTCCTGAAATAATCCACGTCACTGTCTTTCCGCTGTTGGCAGACAGGGTTTGGGAATACCTCACTCCCACCGTCCCGTCAACCAGCCCGCTTGTGGTGATCTGCGGAAGGGTGGTTACCTGCAGTCCCTGAGTACTCTTAGCGGATGCAGTATAAAAATCATTTCCAGAGTAACGGCTGTAAAATGTGTAATCCGTTCCGGGCTGCAGGCCATCGAAATCTGTACTAATTTGCCAGCGGTCTTCCGGAACCTCAGTTTCGCCGCCCGTTGTATAACCGTACTGGATCGTACCATAGTCGGAATTTCCTGAGACAGAAGCAAGTACCACTCTGGTCTCACCTGTCTCGCTTGCGCTGCTGGGCGCCTCAGGCGCTGCGGGCGTCGCCTTATCGACCGTCAGCGAGGCGATCCGACTGCCGCTTGATACGGTGCCGCTCTCTTCAGGAGGGGTATACACAGTGGTGATGGTATAAGCCGTTTCACTGGGTTTCCAGCCGTCACCCGTGATCTGAATGCTTGCTGATGCTGTGCCGGAATTTACCGAAACCGGAGTAGCATTCAGCTTATTGCCCTCTTCCGCTGTCCCGCAATATTGTCTGCGCCGTTATCTCCGCCTATTCCATCCTGCGCACATATATTATCCAGCAAACGCAGGCCAGGCAGCTGCTGCTGAAAAACCATATGGTAACAGAAAACTACCGTCAGCTAAAAGAGCGGATAACGGAAAAAGCTGAGAAACAGCATGAAATCCGCCACCAGCTCACCGCCCTGAACTGCCTGTTTCAAAAGCAGGATTACCCGGCCGCAGAGGCGCTTCTACTAAACCTGCTCCAGGATCATTCGATACAGTCTCCTCTTACCATTACGCCGAATTTGACTGTCAACACTATTCTGCAAGACGCCGCAAAAAGGGCAAAGCAAAAAGGTATCCGGTTCCATACTTCCGTCCGGATTCCAGAGGAACTCCCCATCCCGGAGACAGACCTTTGTACGCTCCTGATGAATCTGCTGGACAATGCCCTGGAAGGCGCCCAAAAAGCCGCACCCTCCAGAGTACCTTATGTGTCGATCCATATAAAGCTTGTGGATTGTTACCTTGCTGTGAAATGTGAGAACCGTTTTGATGGGAAGCTAAAAAGCGGCAAGAACGGGGAATTTCTGACTACAAAAGAAGATCCGTTATCCCATGGGTTTGGCTGCCGCCAGATGGAGGAAATCGCGGAAAAATACCAGAGCGTTATGCTCTATCAGGTTCCAAGGGACTGTGTGTTCCTGGCAGAAACCGCCCTGCTTCTTCCGGAATCTGAAAAATAAAAGTTGGATTTAGCCCACTTGCGCAGGCGTCCTGATATGAAAAGAAGAGTTGATAAAGAAAATGTCTGGAGCTGGTGGGAAAAAGGCAGGACAGCCCTGGGGCTCCGGCAGGGTCTGACCATGGACCTTTCCCTCACCGGATCCACTCTTAACGGTTCACCAGCGCCACCATTTTCTCCTGGCATAATTTCAGGTATTTCCGGCTGATAGGCAGCTTTTGCCCGTTATCCAGGACACAGGTCTGCCGGTCAATCCTCCTTACATGGTTAAGGTTGACCAGGTAGCTTTTGTGGCAGCGTACCATCTGCCCAAAGGAAGCCTGTTCCACCTCCGCTAAGCTGGCCGGGAAGCGCTCCTCCCCGTCTTGGAGGATCATCCGGGCACCATGTTTCCCGTCTGCCTCCGCATATAGGATGTCCGGGATGGGCATCTGAAGGCTTTGCCTGCCTTTCTGCAGAACCAGGGTATTCGGGCGGTGTTTCTGGCGCCAATCCCGCAGGAGCGCAGCCCGCATCTTTTCAAAAATCAGCGGTTTTACCAAAAACTGCACCGCCTGCACTTCGTATCCCTGCTCCATATATTCATCGTATCCGGTAACAAACAGGATACTGGTTTCTTCGTCCCACTTCCGGATCTCCTGTGCCAGCTCCATGCCGGATTTTTTCCCCAGCTTAATATCCAGGATGAGCAAATGGAAGTTCTGACCGTCCGTTTCCATCGCCTCTTCCAGTTCTTCTGCGCTGGAAAACTCTGTGATCTGATGTGTAATCCCTTCCCCGTCCAAAACCTCATTGCAGTACCGGCAGATTTCCTCCCTCACCACCAGGTCGTCCTCACAGACAGCCAAGAGATATTTGTGCATCTGTCCCGCTCCTTCCTTGTTTTTCGTTTCCCCATTCTCTCATAAAATTGCTCCATAGGAACATATTATATAAAAAGTCCGGCATTTCTTCAAGAACTGTTCTCCACTCGCGGCTGACCGAAGTGAAAACGAAATGACGAAGGAGCGGTCTTCCATTTATCTGCTGCTGATATGTTCCTTCATCTCCAGTTCCTTTACCAGTTCCCGGATTTTATCTTCGCTCTCTTCCAGGGCCTCCGCGATCTCAGAGATGCTTTTCCCTTTCGCCAGCTTCTTTTCTACCAGTTCTCTCAGCTTAATTTCTTTTCCAGCCTGTTTTCCCGCAAGAAGTCCAGCCTGTTTTCCATCCTCCCAGGCATCTTCCCGCTCCTGCCGGATATGGCGCGCTTCATCATATTCATAAATACTCATCCTCATGGCCTCCGCTCTGTTTTTTTCCAGAAATTCCTTCAGTATCCCCTCCTGGATACACTCTGTGACAGCCCGTTCCACCGCCTGTTCCACTGGCATTTTCCCTGCATATTCCCTCACCATTCCCGTGTACCGGGCATACTCCCAGAGCGTGTGACTAGCGTCCATCAGCTCCGGATTATAGCCCAGATTAATATTCAGCACCAGCACTTCCAGCTCCAGACGGGGCTTTTCCTCCTTCAGCGCATACATCTGGGAGAGCTTCAGTGTTTCCCGGGCCGGCCTCTCCTCCGCTCCATTGTAAAATACCAGAAACCTGGGCGGAGGGAGCTGCACTCTTTTCGTGCCGTACAGGTTTGCGTCACGGGTCATTCCTCCGTACAGGTCCGACAGATAGAAAAGGAACCGCAGCGGCAGGTTCGGGCTGTAGGTGGACTGATGCTCATACAGGGAGAGCCTGGCGTCTATGAGAAAGGAAATATCGTTTTTCATGGACATATAGATGGCGTTCTCCAGGGTATTGATCTCCAGAAGCTCCGGATTTTTATAATCCGTTCCATTGACTGCATTGTACAATTCCAACAGCTTTTCCTTTTCTTCAAAGATCATGGCAAACAGGCGGGATTTGTAGAAACGGTTTGACTTCTTTTGCATATCGCTTCCTCCTTCAGGTATAGACTGCAGGCAGAAGATTGTATGCTTTCCTGAAATCCCCCGCCTTGCACATTAAGTTGTTTCAAAGCATTGGGATTTCTTCCTATAGACTTTGCCAGAATCTTTGACGCGGTTTCCCGCACAGATATGAAGTGTCAGAAATGCAAATGCTTTGCACCTATCATAACATATCTGAGAAAAATTAGCCATCGCTAGCTGAATTCTGTTCCATATTCCATCTCGTATCCGGTTCCGTATTCTAATCCCTCCTCCCAGTCTTCCGGGGAAGAAATACTGCCGCCAAACAACTCATTCATCTGCGTCCAGTTCCCGTTTAGCTCATCCAGCCATCTGCTTGCGTCTTCCTGGGACATTTCCAGTATCATCAGGGGATTCTCCGGCGGTTCCACCACTGTCTCTCCCGTATTCAGACGGAGCTCCAGGCCCATCTCCAGGCTCTCATATCCTGTTCCGATTCCGGCGCGATTCACTGTACACACGAAGCTCTCTCCCGGTATCACCTGGGAAAAACTGCTGTCTATGGCAAAACCGATGGTATCTCCGTATTCATCGGTAACGATATGTTCCACCTGAAATCTGCCCGTCTCCCGGTCGAAATAGCACTCCTGCCTGTAAATGGGGAAAAAATTGCTTCCCTGGTTCTCCCGGAAATACAGTTCCATCGTATCCATGGCAGATGTCTCTCCCGAGGAAGAACGCACCCGAATACGGCTCATCTCTGTCTCCTCCTCGTTTTCACAAACCGCAAGGCTAACCTCCATGTAATTATTCTCCAGCTGCGCGTTAATATTCAGGCTTACAGGAATAGACGCAACCTGGTCATAACCATCATCTGTACCATGGCCATACTCCGTCTCCTCTTCATTGCTGTACTCGTGGCCGTAGTCATAATCATAGTCATAGCCGCTGCTGTCATCATAACGATAGCCGTCATTTCCATCCCCTTCCTGCACATTTACCTTCAGGGTAATCTCCTGGATTGCTCCACCTTCCGCCTCGATCCTTCCCTCCAAAATTTTTTCTCCCATGGTATCAAAAGTGCGCAGCGTACTTGCTCTGAGCAGCCCTTCCCGGATCTGGGTAATCTCGGCTCTGGGAACCAGCTGTGTCTGTTCCAGCCCATCCAGATACGCATCCCAAAATTCCAGGTAGCAATCCTCCAGATCCTCGGAGAGGAAGCAGATCTCGTAAATCTCCCGCTCACCCTCCTGGAATTTTTCCACCTGAATGTCTTCCACCGCATTCTCAGCGGCCTCCTGAAATTCCTCTTTCCACCCCGCCCACAAAGCTCCAATATCCGACAGCGTTCCCGCTTCACCCGGGACAAAAGTCAGGTCAATGTCCCGTGGGAGGGGAAACTGGCCTAAATATTGCGACAAGGCCGAGCCCTGATACTGATCCAGAAGGCTGCCTGACCGGATGGCCGCGCTTCCATCCCACAGCAAAGGAACGGTGGCGGCCAGCATGTCCCGGTCCCCGTATAGGGAGGCATCCATCAGCTTCATTCCCAACAGGGTCAATCCGCCTTCCAGCTCCCAGTTGTTGGAAACCGGGCTGTACCGGAAACTCAACTCCCCGTAGCTTCCCTCCGCCGGGTCATCGATCCCCATCTGACTCATGGTATCTTCCGTCAAAAACAGCTTAAGAGAAGTATCGATTCCGCCTGTCTTTATGTTTTCCGCCATCCCGGAGATTCCCAGTTCCTCGCCCAGGGCTCTCCACGCCGCGCCGCCCGGAAATTCCTGCTGATTAATAAGCTCTGCCAGTTCTTCCCTGGGGGACAGTTCTCCCGGCAGAGTCCCCCTCCCGGTCTCTGGCAGCACCAGTTCCGTTTCGGTTTCCGTCTCCGGCATCATCAGTTCCGTCTCAGTCTCTGTCTCCTGGCCCGCCGCTGAAAAACCTGCCGTCACGGACAGCAGCCCCGCCATCGCCCATACGCTCCACTTTTTCCACTTCGCCATACTCATCCCTCCTCTTTCCGGCGTGTGCACCTCTTTATTCCCGCAGGCAGCGGGATTCTTGATTTTATTATAATTCACCCGCTTTTTCCTGTCGATAAAAATATGGCGAAATATCAGATTGGTTCGTTCCTTATACGTCCTGATGTCTCCGGAAGCCGCGCCCCGCAAAGAGGAAGAAAAACAGCGTCAGCAGACCGTACAGAATGGCCCTCATGGCAAACCCATCCAGCACGAGAGAGCCAATCCGGCGGGAAAAGTACGAACCGAATCTAGGCACAAGGGACTGATAGGGTGTCAGCAGCACGATCAGATTGTAGATGCCTGTCGTTCCGTTAGGCGAGAGAAACATGGGGATAAACAAAACGGGCACCACGATGGTCAATACAAAGTACGGATTTTTCATCCTGGCCGACAGAAAAAGCGTCAGTCCTATCATGGCAAGCAGCACCAGATAAATCACGGCCAGGCCAACCAGGGTTCCCTCCAGAAACGTCAGCGGATACGGAACCGTCGTTCCGTTAATCTGCAGAGGCAGGTTCCAGCCCTCTGTTCCGTACGCCGCCAGGGTGATGCCGACGGCCAGAATGATGTGTACAGAAAAGACCAGCAGTCCAAATAAGAGGGACGCCATGGTTTTCGCCTTTGCCAGCTTTGTTTTTCCGTACCGCGCAGACCGAAGCACCGGATCTGTCCCGGACTGGTATTCCCCGGAAAATGCGGGACACAGAATAATGCAGATGGCCAGGATAGGGAACAGGAGCAGTTCAAAACAGCTGATCAGAGTGCTCCATCCCTGGAAATAGCCATAGGCAAAGGGCGTTTCCACCTTGCTGTTCATCGTTCTCCAGTAATGTTTCTCTGGCTCTGACAGCCCGCCGGAGGAAGCGTTCAAAATCTTTTCTATTTTATCCAGTCTGGCCTGATAAAAGCTGCTTCCCTCTGATACGTCCAAATCCCGCAGCTTATTGTATCCGGCGCTTTCATTGGGATTGGCATAATTTCCCGCAATCAGGTCGAGAAGCCTCTCCCTTGGTGCAATCCCCTCCCAGTATGCGTCCCCGATTAAAATCTCCTCACTCCCATCGTTCCCCACGCTGCCGGGATCTGTAAAAAGCTCCTGCACTTCCTGAACGTTTTCGGCAATGTACTCATCTGTCAAAAGGACAGAATCATCTTCCTGCAGCTCTCTCTCATACTGAATGCCCGCTAGCCCCCGAAGTACACCATCCTGGTTGTAAGTCTGAAATTGTACCACCGGCAGGCCGAAAAATACCGCTGTCAAGATCAGGCTGGCTGCCAGGACAATCCATGTGGATTTCCTCCGCACGATTTTCAGAAATTCATATTGAATCAAAACCCTCACTCCTTCTCCCCCTCTCT
>DBFBJF010000070.1:0-9364 GCA_048203265.1 Candidatus Merdiplasma sp. | reverse complement strand
GTGCCTGACTGTCTGAGCTGTTGCTGGCCTGGTCCCTGGATGTCAAAATCACCTCATAGGCTCCATCGGAAGCAAAAACATTCTGCGGTATTGTGTAGCGGTATTCCTTCCAGGTTCCCTCGCCGGTCAGCTCCACAGTATAATCTTTTCCCTCCGTCAGCACTTCCGGTTTTCCATCCCTCAGGCACAGGATTCTGGCAGTTCCCACATAATCCAGATTCGTCTCTAAAAACACCACCGGGAAGGGCACCACATGATAGAACTGCGCCAAAGCCGTCTTTGTCTCCTCTGCCAGATCATACACGGATCCGAAGCGGTTGACAGAAAAATCCAGCCGGATTGTGGCCTCGTTTCCACAAAGGTCACGGGCCGCTGCCACCAGTTCATAGCGGTCATCCCAGGAGAGGCTCCGGGGAAAGTCCTGAAACGTAACCTGCGCGCCATTCTCATCCTCCGTCATCGATGCCACTTCCGGCCCGCCTCCTCCCTTTGCCCCCCGCACTTCTACACGCAGCGATCCATCCTGATAGTTTGGATCCTCACACTTTACTGTAATCCTGAGCGCTCCTCCGTTGGCGCTTTGATTTTTCACTCCTTCTACCGTCAGATACGGTTCCTGAGAATCCACCACCACAACTGCGCTTTTCGCGTATGCCCGGTTCCCGGTATAATCTTCCGTCTGTACATAGACCTGGTACGCTCCGTCCTCCGTGAACGTCAGCAGCTCCCCATCCTGACAGTCAATCCACCAGTTCCCATTCTGTCCCAGCATTCCCGCCGCGGCCTCTCCCTGCGCGGCAATCAAATACCTGGCTGTCTTTAATCCGCTCTTTCCGTCCTCCGGAATCCGGATGGTGGCTGTCACCCCCGGTTTTCCATAATATACTCCCTCTCTTTCCTGAGTTCCCCCCATCTGAACCTCTGCCGGAGGAACGCCGTCATCCACCAGGACCTGCACCTGACCCTCCAGGGAATCTGCCTGAAGCACGCCATTCCCATCCAGTTTTTTTAAAGCAAAGGTTAACGTTCCGCTCCCGGTCACCTGTCCGTAATCCATTCCCTGATTGTACCCGCTGTCTTTACGCGGAACAATATGAACCCCTGTTCCGGAGCGCACCCACAGAAATCCTTCTCCCGCCCAATGGCAGCTGTCCTCATCTCCGTAAACATCGTAATCCACACCCTCCTGGATTTGAGACTGAACAATGGTTAAGCTTCCCCTCTGATAATTTCCCGTGGCCGGATCTGTCTCAAAGCAGTAATTCGCCGTAGGATTGCCGGTCACTTGCCCGTCTTTGCCGTACTTCAGGACGATGGCGTTTTGGTAG
This sequence comes from Candidatus Merdiplasma sp., assembly GCA_048203265.1. Lineage (GTDB taxonomy): Bacteria > Bacillota > Clostridia > Lachnospirales > Lachnospiraceae > Merdiplasma. The sequence continues at coordinate 8,036 of DBFBJF010000070.1, read as the reverse complement.
ATCTTCTGGACTCCATTCTCATAGATAGGGCTCCATCTTCCCACCACACTCGTATCCAGCTTCACCTGCGGCGGCTGAAAGCCCTCCGGAACGATCTCCTTTCCATTCTTATCTTTGACAAACCCGGACACCTCCACCTCCCCCAGAAGATACACCTGGCTGATGGCGGCCTTGCTGCCGTAAGCCTTCCATCCGTCCGGAAGCTTCACGGACAAAACCTGGGGCTTTATCTCCACCTCCAGCTCTGCCTTCTCCACCTCCAAAATATACTGTCCCTCCAGTTCTTCCGGAAGGGAAAATTCATAGCAAACCTGCCGTCTTCCAACATCACTTCCATCCAGAGAAGCCTGGCAGTTGATTTGATCCCTCAGTTTTTCCCCGTCACCGTGCTCCGCCCGGATATCATACAGCAGACGGATCTGATTGGTTCCGTCATAGACACGCCCCTCCTTTGTTTCTTCTACCCTGATGTTTTCAATATAGACTGCCTCCGGCTGTATCTCCTCGGATTCGCTTTGCCGCTCGCTCTCACTTTCTGTCTCACATTCACGCTCACTTTCGCTCTCCAACTCACTCCCGGGTTCGCTCTCCGGCTCACTCTCCGCCTCACTCTCTATCTCGCTTTCCGGCTCACTCTCCGGCTCACTTTCTGTCTCGATTTCCGACTCACTCTCCAGCTCGCTCTCTGACTCGCTTCCCGGCTCGCTCTCCGCCTCACTTCCCGGCTCGCTCTCAGTTTCACTCTCCAACTCGCTTCCCGGCTCGCTCTCAGTCTCACTCTCGCCCTCGGTCTCCGTGGCAGAGGCCTGTATCCGTCTTCCATAGTCAATATAATACCCCGCTAAAATCAATGACAGCACCAATACCACCGCTATCCTGACACCCTCTCTTCTCCTCATGCCTTCCCCATCCTTTCCCTCATCATCCCGGCTGCCCTGCTTCACTTCCGTTTGCGCTCTGCTCCCCCTGTATCTGTCCGCTTTTCCCCTCATAGTCCGCCAGATTTGCCAGCAGCTCCCTGGCCGTTTCGCCCTGCGCTTTCACCTCCTCGTATAACTGCGCTTCCATTCCGCCCTCTTGGTTCTCCTCCACGATCTCCCCTGCTCTGCGCAGAATTTCGCCAATCAGTTCGTCCATTTCCTGCCAGGTCACCCCGCTTTCCCGGATCCTGCCGGCATGAAAGGAAATCTGTACCAGTGTCTCCCGAAAGAAACGCAGAATCGTTGCCGGATGATCATACTCCGACATATTAAGCTCCATCAATTCTCCCAGATCCTCCCAATAGGCTTTGACCGGATTTTCCCGTTCGCCGCTCTCATCCTCCTTTCCCAACCGTTCAAAATAGCTTCCCATATGGGCAAATAATCTGGCCCTCGTCTTCCACCAGGGTTCCCCCTCCACCTTTTCTCCAGCGGATACTGCCTTAGAAAACCACCCGGTTCCCATGGTTCTGCCCCCGTCTCCCTGGTAGTCATACCAGTACATCATGCCCAGCGCAGAAGCCACCTCTCCATAGTTTTCCGGATCGCGGGCCAGCATCTCCTCATAGGTCTCATCGCTTCCCAGGGGAAGCATGTGAAAAAGCTGCCTAAATGCTTCCTCCTCGCTCCGGTCAAAACAGCCGTCCGCATCCGCCTGCCGCAGATACTGAAGGTAGGCCTCCTTTCTCTGGGGATCGGAAAAAACCGCCCTCTGATAACAGGCAAAGCGCTCTTCTCCATCTGTACAGAGCGCCTCCTGAAGCAGTTCCTCATAATTCCACTGCCGCTTCCCCTGAACCGCAAATTCCCGGGGTATCCCCCAGACGGCCACACCTGCGGCCAAACTCATCAGCGCCAGGGAGATCCACAGACTGCACCGCCTGCCCCGGCGCCGGTATCGTTTCCCCGCGGCCCCCAGCGCATGGCAGAACTGTCTGGCATCCCCGTATCTTTTCCCGGGATCTTCCTGCATGCAGGTTCGGATCACCGCCGCCAGCCACTCGGGGCACCCTGGAATCCGGCTCTTTGCCATAGCCGGGGAATAATAGACCCCTGAGATCAGGTAATACAGCATAGCCCCCAACCCGTATATGTCCGTCCGCTGACTGAGTTCAAGAGCAGGATCATACTGCTCCGGAGCCGCAAAGCCCACTGTTCCCCGGCGCATCTCCCCGCCGGTTCCCTGCTTTACCTTTCTGGCAGAGCCGAAATCCACCAAAACCAGCCCTCCCCCCTTTCTCTGTATCACGTTAGCCGGCTTTATATCCAGATGAAGCACCGGGGGCTTTCTCCCATGCAGATAGCAGAGGGCCTTTCCGATCTGCAGTCCTACATCCAGTACCTGCTCCTGTGTCATCCGCTTTTTTCTGCTCATAAAAGTCTCCAGACTGTACCCGTGAATGTATTCCATCACCAGGCAGATCCACAGGTCTTCCTCCAGCACATCGATGACTCTGGGGAGAGAAATGTGATGAAGCTGTTTCATCATATTCAATTCATGAAACTCCCGTCTCCGCGCCGTTTTCGGTATCATTTTCACCGCCCAAAACTGTTCTGTGCGCAGATGAAGCGCCAGCCAGACACTCCCCTCTCCGCCTTTCCCCAAAGGCTTTATCAGCTGATATTTTCCGTCCAGTAAATATCCCGCCTGCAGTCCTATCACCGCCCTTTATCCCTGAGTCTTTTGTCAAACCCGGAACAATACGCTCAAAAAAAACATCAAATCTGTGAAAATCGGGATGAAACTCCCTGAAGATATGTGTCAAAGATGCATCGAAATGCAAAGTGTGTATTTGCATCTTTCTGTATATATTATTATAAATGATTTGAGATATCTGTCAAGTGTTTTGTGAAGCAAAGAAGCAATTTCCTTCTCCTGCCTCTTCCAGCAGCATAGTAAAAGCGGGGCCTCGCATTCCGGAAACTATTTCCGAAATGCCAAGCCCCGCATGCGCAGTTGTTTTGCTGCTATTCACGGTCTGGTTTCAGCATTGCCAACAGATACTTACGTACAAGCACGACACATATGCCGGCAATGCTGAAACGGCTGTGATGGGTAACTTTTTTGTCACATCCTCTCGGGAGCGGAGAAGCCCAGCACATCAATGCAAGTTTCCAGAACCTTCCTGGTCAGCTCCAGCAGGGCAATCCAGGAAGCTTTTTGCTCCTCGTTCTCCTCCGCCAGGATCTTCGTCTCGTGGTAGAACCGGTTCAGCTCGTTGGCCAAATTATAGATGTAGGAACAGATCTTGTGGGGAGCGATCTCCTCATAAGCTGTCTTCATAATCTCGTTAAACTTGCTCAGCTCCAGCATCAGCGCCTTCTCGCTGTCGCTGGCTGCCAGACCGATGCTCGTCTCCTCCACCTTCTTTCCGGTCTCCCGGTATTTGTTCAGAATCGATTTGATTCGCACGATGGTGTACAGAATGTAGGGACCGGTATTTCCCTCGAAGGAGGTGAAACGGTCTATATCAAACACATAGTCCTTGGAGGCCTGGTTGGACAGATCTCCGTATTTGATGGCAGACAGGCCCACGATCTGGGCGGTCTGTCTTGCCTCCCCGGGATCAATCTCATGATTATCCATAATCTTATGGTACATCTCTTCGTTGATGTCCCTGATCAGATTTTCCAGACGCATCACTCCGCCCTCACGGGTCTTGAAAGGCTTCCCGTCCTTTCCGTTCATGGTTCCGAAGCCCAGATGGCGCAGCTTTACGTTCGGACCCACAATCCCGGCCTTCTTTGCCACACGGAATACCTGGATAAAATGCATCTCCTGGCGCTTGTCCGTCAGATACAAAATCTCATCGGGGTTGTAGAGTTTCACCCGCTCCACAATGGTAGCCAGATCCGTAGTGGCGTACAGGGAAGCCCCATCTGATTTCAGAATGATGCAGGGCGGAACCTCCTTTGTATCGGTTTCCTCCTTCACATCCACCACCAGAGCCCCCTGATCCTCGTGGGCATAGCCCCCGTCCTTCAGCATCTGTACCAGATCAGGAATGTAGGGCTGGGCATCGGACTCGCCCTTCCACAGGTCAAATTCTACATTCAAGGCGCCATAGTTCTTTTTCAGATCCTCCACGGAAATATTCATGATATGCTGCCAGAGAGCCCGGTATCCCCGGTTCCCCTGCTGCAGGCAGGCTGTGGCCTCCAGAGCCTCCTCCCGGTACGCCTCATCCTCCTTGGACTTTTTGCTGGCCTCCGGGTAGATCTCCTCCAGATCACTGATGGTAAAGGGCGCCTCCTTGGGATATTCCCCCTGAAAATCTTCCTGGAAATAGGGAAGCTCAGGATGGCGGTGGCGCAGCTCCGTGATAATCAGGCCCATCTGAAGTCCCCAGTCACCCAAATGCACATCTCCGATCACCCGGTCTCCCATAAACCGGCCCAGCCGTTTTAAACTCTCACCAATGATGGCAGAGCGCAGATGTCCCACATGAAGAGGTTTCGCCACGTTAGCTCCGCCGTAGTCGATGATGACGGTCCTGGGATTTTTTGCCTTCTCCACGGACAGGTCGGGATCCGCCTGCATCTGTCTTAAATATTCTGTAACAAAGTCTTTTTTCAATTTTAAATTGATAAAACCAGGGTTTACCGCAGCCGCTTCCTCAAACAGCGAGCTTCCCTGCAAAGATGCCACCACATCATTGGCAATCATAATGGGCGCCTTTTTGTACTGCTTTGCCGCCGCCATGGCGCCGTTGCACTGATATTCACACAGATCCGGGCGGTTTGACAAAGTTACCTTTCCCAGACTTCCATCATATCCGGCCGCCTCAAATCCCCGGACCACCTCTTTGTTAATCAGATCCAAAATCTGTTCCATCTTCTCTCTCCTCCTTGTGCGGTTCTCCTTCTTTTTTCACCCATAGTTCAGTTCAGTATAGCATAAACCGTCCCGGCGGCACAATACATTTTGACACTCCCCTCCAAATTTAGTACTATGGTATCAGTGGCAAAGTCATTTGCCCCCTACAGACCAATAGATTGTGAAAAAAGGAGGATGAACGATGACACCTGTACAAATCCATTATGAAAAACTTGCCCTGTCCATGATGAAAAAAATGGCAAAGCGGGGTTTTGATGTCTGTTACTGTCCCGACCGCCAGGAAGCGGCCCAGGCCGTCCTGGCCACCATTCCGGAAGGTTCCACCGTCTCCTGGGGAGGTTCCATGACTCTGCAGGAGTGCGGGATTCCCCAGGCCCTGGGTCCACAGAAATACCATGTGATCGACCGGGACAAGGCTTCCTCTCCCGAGGAAAAGAAGGAATGTGCCCGTCAGGCCCTATGGGCTGACTACTTTCTCATGAGCACCAACGCAGTCACCGCGGACGGCATCCTGGTAAATATAGACGGCAATGGCAACCGGGTGGCTGCCCTGGCCTACGGTCCCGATCACATCATCATGCTGGTGGGCATGAACAAGGTGGAGCCGAATCTGGAGGCCGCCATCGGCCGGGCCCGTCACAAAGCGGCTCCCGCCAACGCCATCCGCCTGGATCTGAATACACCTTGTACCCACACCGGTTCCTGTGCCGACTGCCTCTCCCCCGTCTGCATCTGCGCTCACACCATCATTACCCGGTATAACCGGATACCCGGCAGAATCAAGATCATTCTCATCGGGGAAAATCTGGGATACTAAGGAAGTGCTGATTAAATCAGCACTTCCTTAGCTGCTCCGCAAGATGCGCACGGATTTCCAGCAAAAAATGCCGCTTTGCGCCGCAAATCCGGCTCGGGAAACGCTTTCCTCAGCGTTTCCCTATTATCCTCTCCTTCATTCCATGCCGGACTGATCATCCTGATGCAGCCAGTCCAGATATTTCTGAATGGTCTGCTCGTACCCATTTTCTGAGGGATGATAGAACACCGTATCTCCCAATTCCCGGGGCAGATACCTCTGCCTGGAAAAATGTTTCGGATAATCGTGGGCGTACTGGTATCCCGCGCCGTGTCCCAGCTTCGCCGCCCCGCCGTAGTGGGCGTCCTGAAGATGAACCGGTACGGTGGCCTTTGTGGTGCGGACCGATTCCATGGCCGCCCCGATGGCCGTGGTGACGGAGTTGCTCTTGGGAGCCGTGGCCACATAGATGGCCGCCTGGGCCAAAATCAGCTGGGCCTCCGGCATCCCCACCCGCTCCGCCGCCTGGGAAGCGGCCACAGCCACCTGCAGCGCATTGGGATCCGCGTTTCCCACGTCCTCCGAAGCGCAGATCATGATCCTCCTGGCAATGAAGGTCACGCTCTCCCCTGCATAGAGCATCCGGGCCAGATAGTAAACCGCCGCGTCCGGATCTGATCCTCTCATGCTCTTGATAAAGGCGGAGATGGTATCATAGTGGTTATCCCCCGTCTTATCATATCGCACCACCCGTTTCTGGATACACTCCGAGGCCACCTCCAACGTAATATGTATTTTTCCGTCTGCCCCGGGCTTTGTGGTCAGCACGCCCAGCTCCACCGCGTTCAGGGCCGCCCTGGCGTCTCCGTCCGACACTTCCGCCAGAAATTCCAGCGCGTCCTCTTCCATCACAGCGCCGTAAGCCCCCATTCCCCGCTCTTCATCGCTGATGGCACGCAGGATCAGACTGCGCACATCCTCCTTGGACAGAGGCTTCAGCTCAAAGATAATAGACCGGGAGAGCAGCGCCCCGTTCACCTCAAAATAGGGATTTTCCGTGGTGGCACCGATCAAAATCACCGTTCCGTCCTCCACAAAGGGAAGCAGATAATCCTGCTGCCCCTTGTTGAACCGGTGAATCTCATCCACAAACAGGATGGTTCTCTTCCCGTACATCCCCATGGTTTCCTTTGCTGTTTTGACCACTTCCTCCATATCCTTCTTCCCGGCCACCGTGGCATTAATCTGGGTGAACCGGGCGCTGGTGGTATTGGCGATCACCTTGGCCAGGGTAGTCTTTCCCGTACCCGGAGGTCCGTAAAAAATGATGGAGCTGAGCTTATCCGCCTTGATCGCCCGGTAAAGCAGCTTATCCTTCCCAATGATGTGCTGCTGTCCCACCACCTCTTCCAGAGTCCTGGGCCGTATTCTGGAAGCCAAAGGAGCTTCCCCGGCCATAGCCTTATTCCTAGCGTATTCAAATAAATCCATTCTCTCTGTCCTTTCTTCTCCCGCTCTTCCCTAAAAAATCGCTGATTCCATCAGCGTTTCCCGAATCCTTTTCTAGGGAGCCAGAATAATCCGGTCCGCTGTCACAAACTCAAAGCCCCGCTCGGACAGCAAATCCACCACCTGAAGCGCCGCCTCCACAGAAGAAGCGTAACAGTCATGGAGCAGTATGATATCCTGATCCTCTGCCTCCGCCGCCACTTTTCGCACCGTATCCGCCACATTTTTGGTGGTCCAATCCCTGGGATCCACGCTCCAAAGGATCGGCAGCATGGTCACCTCGTACTCCAGACTTTTATTCCAGACACCAAAGGGAGGTCGGATAAACTCCGTTCCCTCCCCTAACACACTCTCCACAATCCGGCTGGTTTTATCAATCTCCTCCACCGCTTCCCGATGTTCCAGATCATCCAGCTTACTGTGATTGTACGTATGATTTCCGATTAAATGTCCTTCCTGTTTCATGCGAAGAAGCAGTTCCTCATTGCCCTCCACATTTCGCCCCAAGACAAAAAAGCTGGCCACCACTCCCCGCTCCTTCAATCCATCCAAAAGCAGGGGCGTATAGACCGGATGCGGCCCATCGTCAAAGGTAAGCGCTACCACAGGCGCCACATCGTGTTTCTCCCCGGCATATCCCGTTTTTTCCCCGGCCACCCACCAGATTGCGCCAACGCACAGAACTGCCAGCAGACCGATCCTCCAGACACTCTTTCGCCATTCCGCTCTCATCACACTGATCTTTCCTGTACCGCACCATCAGTTCTCTCATATCATATGAGCGCAGCTTCCGATTTATGTCTGGTCCGCTTTCTGAGCTTCCTCCTGGTTCGCTTCCTCGATTTCCGCTTCCCGGGTCTCCTCGTCTCCGCTCTGGGATGGATTGAAGGAGCGGGGAGTGGTGGCCAGCTTT
>DBFBJF010000069.1:0-3794 GCA_048203265.1 Candidatus Merdiplasma sp. | reverse complement strand
CTCCCCCACCAGAAGATTCAGCAGGGAGGATTTCCCGGCATTTGGCTTTCCCACAATCACCGTCTTGATTCCTTCTTTGATCATGCGTCCGTTTTCCGCTGAATCAATCAGTTTCTGCAGCTTCTCCATCCAAACGGCATTTTCTCTGGAGAGTTCTTCCGGATACCCATCCAGGCTGATGTGTTCCGGATCATCCAGCGCCGATTCAATTCTGGCCATATGATACAGGATTCTTTCTCTCAGCTCCTCGATGGCCTTCTGAACAGATCCCTTTAACTGGCTCAGAGAGGATTTCAGGGCATACTCATTTTTCGCCTGGATCACATCGATCACCGCCTCCGCCTGGGACAGATCGATCCGTCCGTTTAGGAAAGCCCGCTTGGTAAACTCCCCTGGCTGGGCAGGGCGGGCTCCATTTTTGAGTACCGTCTCCAAAATTCTTTTCATGGCATATACACCGCCATGGCAGTTAATCTCCACCGTATCCTCCGCCGTGAATGTCCTCGGTGCTCTCATAATCATCACCAGCACCTCATCCACCACCTCATCCCCGTCCAGAATAAATCCGTAGTGAATGGTGTGGGATGGTTCCCTGGAAAGTACCTTTTTTCCTCCCTTGGAACGATATATGCGGTCAATCACAGAAAAAGCTTCTTCTCCGCTGATCCGAATAATTCCGATTCCCGATTCGCTGACCGCTGTGGAGATGGCGGCAATGGTATCCTGATACTTCATACATCCATCCTCCTGGTTGAAAAGTGCCGCAAAACTATCCCTCGGACAATTTTGCGGCAGCCTGTACCTGGAAACAGGAGGATCTTACCATATCCCCCGATTCCCTCTTATTCTTACTCCTCTGTCTTTTCCCTATTTTCTCTGTTTTCTCTATTCTCGCGTCCCTGATAGGAACCTCTCTCCCGCTTTTTCAGAGTCACCACCACTTTTCTGCAGGGCTCCTCTCCCTCGCTGTGAGTAGTCACATAGGGATCACTCTGAAGCGCAGAATGAATAATTCTTCGCTCATAGGGATTCATGGGCTCCAGATAAACCGGTCTTCTGGTCTTCTTCACTTTAAAAGCAATATTCTTGGCCAGATTTTCCAGGGTGGCTTTTCTTCTCTCCCTGTAATTTTCCGTATCAAGTTTTACCCGGATATAGGAAGATTTTCCCTTGTTCACCACCAGACTCAGCAGGTACTGAATGGAATCCAGAGTCTGTCCTCTCTTACCGATGAGTACGCCCATGTCCTCTCCCGCAAGATCCACGGAAAGGGTATCTTCCTGATACTCTGCCCGGATTTCCACCTTCATATCCATAGTAGCAAACAGACTGGACAGGAACTGCTGTGCTCTCTCCTCCGCTTCCTTGGGATCCACCGGAGTTTTCGGAGTTTTTGACACGAAATCCTCCTCCCGGAACTCGATTGCGGGAGTCTTTCCTTCCTGTTCCTCCGCAGCAGCTTCCTGATTTGCCGGACGATTCTCTCTGACAGTGGTCTCCTTCTCAGCTACTTTCAACTCCCGGTCCGTCTTCACAAATTCTCGGTCATTCTTTTTGGGTTTGCGGTCCGGCTTTTTCAGCTCTCTCTCAGGTTTCTTTTCTTCCCTCTGGGAACCCTCTTCCTTTTTCTGCTCTTTTTCCGGCTTTCTGCCCTCTCTGACCCGCTCAGATGGACGATTTTCCCGCTTTTCAGAAGCCTTTTCCGAAGCGGAAGGCTTTTTGTCCGCGAAGATCTCGTTGATGATGTCTTCGTCCGACTTCTTTTTTCTGGCCTCAATCACAGCCTTTTTCGCGCCAATTCCAAGAAATCCCTTTGTCTCTTTCTCAATTACTTTGTATTCCACATTATCACTGCTGGTCCCAAGCTGAATGGAAGCTTCTAAAACCGCATCTTCCACCGTCTTGGCGCTCACTCTGATATACTCTTCCATTTCCTCACTCCCTATTTTTTGCTGTGGGTCTCATTGTACTCCTTCACCATCTGTGCCTTGGCAGCCAGGCTTCCGGGCTTTGCCTTAGGCGCGCTGCTTTCGGGAAGTTTGGATGCCTGTCTCTGCATATCCGATTTGGTATTTTTTCTCACATAGGTACTGTTGTTCACGCTGATGTTCCTGGTGGACATCTTCGCAGCCTCTGCGGTTTTCTGCCCCTGGGGAGGAAGCCCCTTCTTCTCTCTCTTCTTGTTCAGCTTATCCATGTTCTTTTTCATCAGCTCATCAAGATCCATCTTATCCAGATGTCTATTGATCGTAACCTGCTGAATACTTCTGATCACAGCACCCGCAATCCAGTATACGCCCATACCTACAGGAAGAGTCAGACAGAACACCGCCGACATGATGGGCATTACCGTATTCATGGTCTTCATGGTGCCAGCCATGGTATTATTTTCCTCCGTGTTATTGGAGGGAGTGGCCGCGGCGGAACTGAGCTTCGCGTTAATCCACTGGGTGACAGCGGAGAGAACGGGAATCAAAATGGCCCCGATCATCATGAGAATAGCCCCGCTCTGGAATGCCGATGTAATGATGCTCAGAGGGGAATCCGCAATGTTCAGTCCCAGAAAATAGTTCATATTGTCCACATTCGTCTGAGTGGAGGTAATGGTATCGGAGAGACTGGGGAACTGATCCGCCAGAGAACTCCAGTTGGAAGGATTAAATTTGTACAGCACATCCACCACAGTGAGATTCGTCATCTCCTTGAAGGAGACGTTCAGCGAGGATGCCGCCTGAGTTAAGTACTCCTGAGCCCCTGAAGTGTTCATCAAAGCCTCTGCCAGCGGAAGAAACGCTTCCCGCACCTTTGTCACATACGCGGGAACATTCCATATTACCTGATAGAGCGCAAACAAAATGGGCATCTGAATAATCAGCTGCAGACAGCTTCCCATGGGATTCACGCCATATTTGGTATAGACGGCCTGGGTTTCCTCATTCATCCTGGCCATGGCGGCCTGATCCTGATTCTTTCCCTTATACTTCTTCTGTATCGCCTGAAGCTCCGGATTCATCTTAGAGGACAGCTTGGAAAACTTCTGCTGCTGGATGGTCAGCGGAGTCAGAAGCAGATAGATCACCACTGTGAACAGAATAATACACAGTCCGATATTTTCCAATCCGATCTGAGACTGAAGCCAGTAGATTGCGTCCATAATATATCCCAGCAGACTGGCCACCGGTCCGATTATAAACGCACTGCTTTTGGTTAATAACATTCTTTCAATTCCTCCTGGTTATTTTAAGGAACCGGATCATATCCGCCCTTTGAAAAAGGATTACACCGCAAAATCCTCCAGGCCGCCAAAAGCCCTCCCTTGCAGGCCCCGTACTTTTCAATGGCCTCCAGGCCGTACTGGGAACAACTGGGTATATAAGGACATTTTGTGGACTTCATGGGGGATACATACTTCTGGTACAATCGTATTAAATTAATGAGAATTTTTTTCATGATTGATCATTCTTCTCTTCTTTTTGTCTGTTTGGACACTCATCTGCCAATATTTTGTGAATTCTGGCAAGATGAAGCAGCGCGCTCTCGATTTCAAAGAAATTTCTTTCTTTCGCGCCAGGCCTTGCAATCACAATCAAATCAAGGCCGCCAACGAATTTTTTTTCATTTAAACGATAAGCTTCCCGGATTAATCTGGTAACCCGATGCCTCACTACGCTATTTCCCACTTTCTTACTCACAGAGACGCCAACCCGGTTTCTGGCGTCCTCCCTGCGGTAAAGGTACATTACCAGATATTTATTGCCATGAGATTTCCCGTTTCGATAGATAAACTGAAAATC
>DBFBJF010000068.1:0-10796 GCA_048203265.1 Candidatus Merdiplasma sp. | reverse complement strand
CTATTCACAGCCTCCCCGCCCACATGCGCACTCGTCGCCTCTTCGAGGCTCCAGTCCCGCTCCTTACAGAGCTAAGACTGCTTATGTGGGCGGGGTGACTGCTTCACAGTCTGGTTTCAGAATTGACAACAGATGCTTACGTGCAAGCACGATGCACCTGCTGTCAATTCTGAAACGGCTGTGAATAGTAACAATACGGATAGAAAAATACGAAAGGAAAGGAGCGGGCATGGCTGCTGCCGTGCCCTATATTGTGAGATGGTGAAGATTATTTTGAGCGGCTGCTGCGGCCATATGGGCCAGACCATCACAGGGATTGTGGCGGAGGATCCGGACATTGAGATTGCGGCGGGCATTGATGTGAGAGACAACGGCACCTGCGGTTATCCGGTGTTTCCGGAGTTTGCCCAGTGCACAGTGCAGGCGGATGTGATCGTGGATTTCTCATCCCCAGCGGTGTTTGACGCTATGATGGATTACAGCGTGGCAAACCAGGTGCCGGTGGTGGTGTGCACTACGGGACTCAGCCAGGAGCAGATCGCGCGTCTGGAGGAGGACAGCAAGAAGGTGGCGGTGCTGCGTTCCGCCAACATGTCCCTGGGAATTAATCTGCTGATGAAGCTTCTGAAGGAGGCGGCCCAGACTCTGGCGCCGGCAGGCTTTGACATAGAGATTGTGGAAAAGCACCATAATCTGAAAAAGGACGCTCCCAGCGGCACGGCCCTGGCCTTGGCTGACAGCATCAACGAGGCCATGAATCATCAGTACACCTATAAATTTGACCGCAGCCAGGACTATCAGCCCAGACAGAAGAATGAACTGGGAATTTCCGCCATGCGGGGCGGCAATATTGTGGGCGTCCATGAGGTGCTGTTCGCGGGAATGGACGAGACTATCGAGTTCACCCACACGGCCTACTCCAAGGGCGTGTTTGCGAAGGGCGCTGTCCAGGCGGCGAAATATCTGGCGGGCAAGCCGGCGGGATTCTACCACATGAGTGATGTGATTGACGGCTGATGGATGGGAATGTGAAAAACGAGATCCGGGGCGGCCGGATGAGAAAGAAAGAAAACGAGACGAAAAAGAACCAGAAGAAAACAGGGATCCATCTGGAACCCATGAGGAGTATGAAATGAAAAAAGTAGTGAAATTTGGCGGGAGCTCTCTGGCCAGCGCGGGGCAGATGAAAAAGGTGGCGGATATTATCCATGCGGACGAGTCCAGAAGGTTCGTGGTTCCTTCCGCTCCGGGGAAACGGTACTCGGACGATGTGAAAGTCACCGACCTTTTATACAAGTGCTATGACGCGGCGGCAGCCGGGGAGGACATTACCGAACGGCTGGAGGTGATCAAAAGCAGATACCAGGAGATCATTGATGGGCTGGAGCTGGATATGAGTCTGGATGAAGAGTTTGAGGTGATGAAGGACCATTTCCTCCGTCAGGCGGGAAGGGATTACGCCGCGTCCAGAGGCGAGTACCTGAACGGCCTGGTGATGGCGAAGTATCTGGGGTTCAAGTTTATTGATGCGGCTGAGGTGGTGAAATTCGATGAGCGCGGAAATTTTGACAGCGAGCACACCAACGATGTGATGCGCCAGCGGCTGAAAAATATGGAAAATGCGGTGATCCCAGGCTTTTACGGTGCCATGCCGGATGGGAGCATCAAGACCTTTTCCAGAGGCGGATCGGATATCACCGGTTCCATTGTGGCACGGGCGGTCAAGGCGGACGTCTACGAGAACTGGACGGACGTATCCGGAGTGCTGGTGACGGATCCCCATGTGGTGGAAAATCCGGAGCCTATTGAGACCATCACCTACCGGGAACTGCGGGAGCTCTCCTACATGGGAGCCAGCGTGATGCACGAGGAGGCCATTTTCCCGGTGCGCCAGGAGGGAATCCCCATCAATATCCGCAATACCAACCGGCCGGAGGACAAGGGAACTCTGATCGTGGAGAGCACCTGCCGCCAGCCCAAGTACGTGATCACCGGTATCGCGGGAAAGAAGGGCTTCTGCGCCATCAATATTGAGAAAGAGATGATGAACACGGAGATTGGCTTTGGCCGGAAGGTACTGCAGGTGTTTGAGGAGAACGGAATCTCCTTTGAACATACCCCCTCCGGTATTGACACCTACACGGTGCTGGTGCATCAGTCCGAGTTCGAGGAGAAGGAGCAGAACGTGATCTCCGGCATTCACCGGGCGGTTCATCCGGATTCCATCGATCTGGAATCCAACCTGGCTCTGATCGCCATTGTGGGGCGGGGCATGAAGGCCACCAAGGGAACGGCCGGCCGCATTTTCTCAGCGCTGGCCCACGCCAACATCAACGTGAAGATGATCGATCAGGGCTCCAGTGAGCTGAATATCATCATCGGGGTGCGGAACGAGGACTTTGATGTGGCGATCAAGGCGATTTATGATATTTTCGTGACAGTGCAGCTGTAAAGCGTGCGGTGCCGGAAAAACGTATAACAGAAAACCAAAGAAGGATCTGTGGAAAATACTTCATTGGAATATTTTCCGCGGCTCCTTCTTTTTGTTTCATAGGAAACTGCGTTCCTATGAAACAAAAAATGCTCCGCGAGGATCGCACTGCGGCGGAGCAGAAGATGTCGCCGGGGCGACCCGCCGCAGGCGGAGAAGCCTGCCAGCAGGCTTCTCTGGCACGCTCAGGAGGCTGTGCCGGGCAAGTATATTTAAATTGACAATCTGTATTATATGAATTAAAATTGAATTATTATAAACTGATAAAAAAGTGGGTAAAAATCAGGAAAAATTTGTGAAATAATACGGCAAAGAGAGCGAAAAGCAGTGGAATATCGGACAGGGAATTTTGTTTTTGACGAGTGGGAGATTGTGAGGAAGATTGGAACCGGCGCCAGCGGTGTGGTGTATGAAATCCGCAAGACGGATCATGACGTTACGCTGACGTCGGCCTTGAAGGTGATGCGGGTTCCCAAGAACGCTTCAGTGGCATCCTCCCTATATAGTGACGGATTGGATCAGCAGTCGGTGACGTCCTACCTTCAGGATGTGGTGGACGAGCTGATTGGGGAAATCAAGCTGATGGTGTCCATGAAGGGATTCCCCTATGTTGTCAGCTGTGAAGACTATAAGGTGCTTCGGGATTCGGAGGCGGCCCGGTGGGACGTATTGATTCGCATGGAACTTTTAAAGCCGCTGCAGCAATACCAGCAGGAGCAGGATATGACGGAGGCAGATGTCCGGCGTCTGGGGGTGCAGCTTTCCAGAGCACTCATGCTTTTTGAGGAGCGTCATATGATCCACCGGGATATCAAGCCAGAGAATATTTTTGTCACCCCCTTTGGGGATTTCAAATTGGGAGATTTTGGCATAGCGCGGATCTATGATAAGGCCAGCGGCAATCTCTCCAAAAAGGGCACGGAAAATTACATGGCGCCTGAAATATATCGGGGCGGGGAGTATGACAACCGGGCGGATATCTATGCTCTGGGGCTGGTGCTGTATCGGGCGCTGAATAAGAACCGTCTGCCCTTTTATCCGTTGGATGTGCCCTATAAAGAGATTGACCGGCAGCAGGCACTGGTGGATCGGCTGTGCGGTCAGAGAAAATTGACAGCTCCGGCGCTAGCATCGCCGGAGTTTGGGCGTATTGTTTTAAAAATGTGCGCCTATCGGCAGGAAGACCGGTATGAAACGGCGGCGGAACTGTTGCGGGATCTGGAAGCGCTGCGGCCTTCCGGCCAGGTCGTGCTGTCGAGGATCCACTCCCCGGTTTGGGGCCGGACCGTCAGTGAGGGAGCGGGCGCAAAAGGGGGAAAGATCAGAGACTTGGAAGAGAAAGACCAGGATGACGAGGACGTCACCAACAGGATCTTCGCGGGAAAACCCAGAAAACGTATCGGAAGCCACAGTGACCCAGGACAAAGACCGGTTCCAGGCGGGGAGGAGGATACGGGGGATAGAAATCCAACCCGGAAGGAGAACCCTCCGGAGAGCAGGATATCCGGCGATGGCCGCCGGGCACAAGATGGGGGAGCAGATCAAAAGAAGCAGGCAGAGCCTCGGGGAGAGAAGAGCAGACCAACCCGCGGCGGCACGGATGGAGCTGGGAAAGGACAGATCCCCCGTGAAGAGAGGGAATCCGCGCCGGGAAGAAAGGGAAACAGGAAATTTTTTATACAGCTGACTGCGGCGGCAGCCATTGTGATCGCCATCGCGGTTCCTCTGTATCTGTCCAGGGAATACACTCTGATTGTGAATGGAGGCAGCGGCAGCGGAAGCTACAAGGCCGGATCGACTGTGACGGTCAGGGCTCAGGAGGTGGAGGGCTCCAGCTTTGCGGGCTGGGAAGCCACCGGGATGGATTTGGCCGAGGCGGAACGCTCCTGCGAGGAAGTCTCCATCGATATGCCCCGGAGGGAAGTGACGCTGACTGCGGTGTACGAGGAGAATGAATATACGGTTACAGTGAACGGAGGCAGCGGTTCCGGCAATTACAAGCTGGATGATACCGTGACGATTGAGGCGGATGCTCCCCAGGAAGGGTATCAGTTTGAGGAGTGGGAGATAACCAGCGGGGGAGCGGCCATCGCTGATCCGTCCGCTTCAAAAACCTCTTTCAAAATGAGGGAGGAGGATGTGGTGGTGACGGCCGTCTACAAAGCCCTGGAGTATGAACTGACGGTGGACGGCGCGCCTGGCAGCGGTACCTACGCATACGGAGATAGGATTACGCTGGAGGCGGAGGAAATCGAGCACAATACCTTTGAGGGATGGGCGGTACAGGGAGAGAAGCTGGACTTTACGGAGGAAGAGCTGTCCGCGCCCAGACTGACCTTTGACATGCCGGCAGAGGATGTGCAGATTACCGCGCAGTACCGTGTCAATCAGCACAGTGTGACGGTGAACGGTGGAGATGGTTCCGGCACGTATCAGGTGGGGGATCGGGTGACGATCACGGCGGCTCCGGCGGAGGAGGGCAGTCAGTTTACCTCCTGGAAGGTAAATGAGGGCAGTGTAACTCTGAGGGAGCCCGGCGAGATGGAGGTTTCCTTTACCATGCCGGATGAGGCGGTTGAACTCACCGCTCAGTATGATCTGACGGACTATGTTCTCACCGTAAATAACGGAAATGGAAGCGGAACGTATCATCTGGGGGATCAGGCGGCCATCTCGGCGGATCCCCTGCGGGACGGTATGACGTTCTCCCACTGGACGGTGGATCAGGGGACGCTCACCCTGGCGGATATGGCCGTACCCAATATTTCTTTTACCATGCCGGCAGAGGATCTGACATTGACTGCCCACTATGCCATACAGAAATACACGCTGAAGGTTACAAATGGAACCGGCAGCGGAATGTACAGTCCGGGGGACGAGGTGGAGATTTCGGCGGACCCTCAGGATGGGAACGGAAATACCTTCGCCTATTGGAGCGTTGCCGGCGGATCTTTGGATCTGGAGCAGCTGGGAATTGACGCCGCGCAGCCAACCCTCCGTTTTTCCATGCCGGAGGAGAATCTTGAGCTGCAGGCAAACTATGGCGCGGGGCAGGCCGCTTTCGGGGAATATACGCTGACGGTGAACGGAGGCAGCGGGAGCGGCACTTACGCGGCGGGCGACACCGTTGTGATTACCCGCGATGAAGCGCCGGAGGGAATGAAATTTGCCTACTGGCTGCTGAAACAGGCGGGCGCGGATGCCGTTACATATAAAACAGAGGTGCTGACATTGACGATGCCCGCAAATGACGTGATTGTTACAGCGGTGTTTGAGGATCAGCTATGAGGGAGCAATATGTGTGAGGAGCAATATGAAACTTCAAAAATGAATATGGCTGATTCCACATTTGGAACTTACGGCGCAGGAAAGACTTCCG
The DNA here is from genome assembly GCA_048203265.1 of Candidatus Merdiplasma sp. Classification (GTDB taxonomy): domain Bacteria; phylum Bacillota; class Clostridia; order Lachnospirales; family Lachnospiraceae; genus Merdiplasma. The sequence goes on along the minus strand of DBFBJF010000068.1, from coordinate 4,926 downwards.
GAAGGGCGGCGGAGGAAGGGCGTGTGGAGGATCCCCAGGGAATGGATCTCACCCTTCTGTCGGTGGGTGGGCTGCTGCAGACCCTCTATTTGCCCTATCCGCCCAAGGGACGCTACTATTTTCCGGAGGACGCGCCGGTTTATTTTGAGGCGGCGGAGGACACCTGGATGGCGCGCTGCCGCGGGGATGCCAGGCTTGGCGATGAGCAGGGCCGGAGGGTGTCCGACGGTCTGCTGTCTCATCAGTGCATGTATCCGGTATGGGAAAAGGAAGAGGAGTATGTGCTGTACGCGGAGGAGGTCAACCGGGAGAGCCATCAGTATCACAGCTATGTGGTAACCTCCGCCGCTCCGGTGCGGATTGGGCGGCTGGAGGACAACGATATTGTATATCCCGTCGGCATGGTTTCCAGACACCATGCTGAGCTGGTCCGCAGCGGTTCCGCCTGGAAAATACGGGATGAGGGATCGGCGAACGGTGTTTTTGTCAATGGCCGCTGTGTGGAGGAGGCTCAGCTCCGGGTGGGGGATGTGGTCAGCATCCTGGGCCTGAGGCTGGTGATCGGGAGCGGGTTTTTCGCTGTCAATGACGGAAACGGCCGATTGCGGATTGCCGGAGAGAAACTGCGCAGAGCAGACCGGGCGCTGATCGGAGCCCTTGGCGGCACAGCGGGAAATCCGGACGAACGCGGACGGAACCGGTTGTTTGATCGCTTTCCCAGAAGACGCACGGTCCTGGAGGAGCGCACCATTGCCATTGACGCGCCGCCCATGTCCCTAAGCGGGGATCAGATTCCCTTGCTGATGCGGGTGGGAGGCTCCATGGTCATGGGAGGAACGGCAGCGCTCACGGGCAACGTGGCAATGCTGGCCAGTTCCCTTCTGCTTCCCGTGCTTTCCCAGCGGTACACAAAGGAGGACCGGGAGGAGTACGAGCGGAGAAGGAAGGAGAAGTACCACCAATATCTGGATGAAAAGTGGGAAGAAATTCTGAATGAGAAGGAGTACGAGGAGCAGGTACTGAACCGGAATTATCCGGAGCTGTCTAAAGTGCTGACCTACACGAAAAAGAGGGAAAAGCTGTGGGAGCGCAGGAAAACGGACGATGATTTTCTGCTGCTGCGGATCGGAAGCGGAAGTACGCCCCTTCATGCCCAGATTGATTACGCGAAACGCCGGTTTGAGCTGGATCGGGATGAACTCCTGGATGAAATGTATGATCTCGCGGAGAAGAAGCCCCTCCTTACGCAGGTGCCCATTCTGCTGGATCTGAAGGAGGATCGGGTTTGCGGGATCCAAGGCAGGCGTCAGACGGCCATGGCGTTTATGCGGGCCATGGTTGTGCGGCTGTCGCTGCTGTACAGCTATGACGAGGTGAAGATGGTATTCCTGGTGGAGGAGGATGATCTGAGAGAACTGGAGTTTGTCCGCTATCTGCCCCACGCGTGGGATGACCAGCGCAGAGTCCGGTTTGTGGCCACTGCCCCCTCGGAGGCTTATCAGACCGGGGAGTATATTGCGAGATCTCTGGGAAAGGATTTGGAGAAGCCCCGCAAGCTGAAAGAGGCCCTAAAAGAACATCCCTACTATCTTGTGTTTGCCGCCAGCAAGGGGCTGTTTGACAGCATGGAGGTGCTCAAGGGCGCCATGCAGCAGGAGGAAAACTGCGGCGTCAGTGTCTTTACGGTGTTTGACAACGTGCCCAAGGAATGCGATGTGCTGCTGAAAATAAATGAGCCGGGGGAGGAGGAATACGGCGAAACCGGGGAGTGCACGGCGGTTTATTTCAGGCAGCTGGATAAAGAGGACGATCAATTCGTCCCGGATCTCTTTGAGGAGCGGGCGGCCCTGGAGAGCATGGCTGACATGGCCAACATCAGCCTGCGCCTTGTGACGGAGGCCTACACCCTTCCTAAAACGTATACGTTTCTGGAGATGTATGGGGCCGGACGGATGGAGCACCTGAATATCGTGGCGCGCTGGAAGGAAAATAATCCGGTGAACTCCCTTGCTGTGCCCATCGGAATCGGCACAGACGGGGAACCGTTTTTCTTAGATCTGCATCAGAAATATCAGGGCCCCCACGGCCTGGTGGCGGGCACCACCGGATCGGGAAAGAGTGAGTTTCTGATGACCTATGTGCTGTCACTGGCCCTGAACTTTCATCCCGATGAGGTGGCCTTTGTGCTGATTGATTACAAGGGAGGAGGCCTGGCCGGGGCTTTTGAGGATCCCGCCAATCAGATTCATCTGCCCCATCTTCTGGGCACCATCACGAACCTGGATGGCTCCGCCATCGCCCGGTCGCTCATATCGATTCAGAGTGAGATGGTGCGCAGACAGAGGGTGTTTCATGAGGCCAAGAGCCGTGCGGGCGAGGGAACCATGGACATTTATCTGTATCAGAGGCTTTACCGCAGCGGGGTGGTGCCGGAGCCCATGCCCCATCTGTTTATTATCTCTGATGAGTTTGCGGAGCTGAAGCAGCAGCAGCCGGAATTTTTAAACCAGCTGGTCAGTATTGCCCGGATCGGAAGAAGCCTGGGCGTGCATTTGATCCTGGCCACCCAAAAGCCGGCCGGTGTGGTGACGGATCAGATTGTCAGCAATTCAAAATTCCGGGTCTGCTTGAAGGTGCAGGATAAAGCGGACAGCATGGATATGCTGAAACGTCCGGATGCCTGCGAAATCCGGGAGACGGGGCGCTTCTATCTTCAGGTTGGCAGCAATGAGCTGTTTGCCCAGGGGCAGGCTGCCTGGTGCGGCGCTGAGTATGAACCCCAGGATGAGGTGATGGTGCAGAGAGACGACAGCGTCCAGGTGATCGACCATGTGGGAGAGACGCTTCTGGAGGTGAAGCCGGAGAAGAAAAAACAGGGGAGCGGAAAATCCCAGCTGGTATCCATTGTGAGGGCCATTATGGATCTGGCAGGGGAGCTTCACATCCCCCGGCGCTCTCTCTGGCTGCCGGAACTGGAAAAGAACATGGATCTGGATCAGTTGGAAAGGATGGAGGCAGTGGGAGATACCGTGCCCTCCGGGCAGATATGCGCCTGCCTGGGCCTGCTGGATGACCCGGAACATCAGCGGCAGTACCGGCTGACCGTGGATTTGGAACGAACCGGGCATCTGCTGGTGGCAGGGGCTTCCGGCAGCGGAAAGACCACCATGATACAGGCGCTGCTTCTGTCTCTGGCGAGACGTTATTCTCCCGAGCAGGTGAATTTTTATATTTTGGATTATTCCAGCCGGCTGCTGCACCTGTTCAAAAAGCTTCCCCACTGCGGCGCGGTGCTGGGGGAGGAGCAGGAGGATTCTCTGAGCGCTTTCTTTCAGATGATTCGGGAGATCATTGCCCGACGCAAAAAGCTGTTCTCACAGATGGAGGTGGACAGCTATGAGGCGGCCTGCAGGATCCGGCAGATCCCGCTGATTTTCGTGATCATTGATAATCTGGCGGGGATGACCGCCTCACCCAGGGGCCAGGAGCAGTATGAACGCCTGCAGGGGTATCTGAAGGCCTGCGGAAATTACGGGGTCAGATACGTGGTCACCATCAGCCACCTGAATGAGGCGTCCATGCGCGTCAAACAGGAATTTTCCGGACGGATCGGGCTGGGGCTGAAGGATAAATATGAATACGCGGAGATGTTAAACTGCCGGGTTACCTATCTTCCGCCGGAGGTGGCGGGAAGAGGGCTTTACAATTATGAGGGGCGGCCTCTGGAACTGCAGCTGGCCATGTACCGTCCGGAGGAAGAGGACCGGGAGCGTCTTCAGGATTTAAAGGAAGAAATCGAGTCGCTTTGCAGGAAATACAGCGGTTATCCAAGGGCAAAGCATTTGCCGGAGATTTCCCCCTTAGAGACTTACGAGGAGTTTGCCCAAAGATTTCAGGGAAACCGGATTCCTCTGGGATACGCGTTGAAGGGAGGCGCCCAGGTGGCGCTGCCCCTCAAACAGTTTTCCGGGCTTTCCCTGTATTTTGGCAATCCGGAGAGCGCTGCCCCTGTTTTGGACAATCTGATTTATGGCGCAAAGCGAGAGGGGATGGGCGTGGTATTTTTGATGCGCCGAGAGGGAAGCTGTCTGGAGCGGCTTCGCCATACGGAGCGCCTGAATGTTTTTGACACAACGGCGGAGGGGATGACCAGGGTATACCAGGCCCTGTGGGTGGAGATAAAGAAGCGCAGAGAGATCCTGAAGGCTTTTTGTGAAGAACAGGGGCTGGATTACGGGAGGTCGGAAGTTTACCGGGAAACCTTTGCTCACATGCGCGGCCAGGTGCGTCCTCTGATGGTAATCTTCGAGAGCTACGCGGATGCGTGTAAAACGGCGAAGGAAGAGGAGGAACTGCAGAAAATATACAGTCACATCTACCAGTGGACAAGACGCACGCAGATATACCTGGCCGGCGGCTTTTATCCGGATGAGGAGGGGATTCTGCTGACCAGCGAACTGTATCGCTGCTTTAATCCGGACAAGCTGGTGATGCTGTTTGGCGGTTCCCTGTCCAGACAGAATCTGGTTTCCCTGCCCTATGAGCTGGGGAAGATCCAGAAGCCCACCGCCTATAATCAGTGCGTCATGCATTACCGGGGAGAACTGCACACGCTGCTGATGCCTTGCGGGGAGCGAAGCAGGGCGGAAGAGCAGGATGAGGAGGAGCGATCCATTTTTGAACAGAGGGAAGAGCTATGATAGATGACAGTATGATGCAGGAGGGAGTGTCCCGCTGTGAAGCGCTGCTGAGACTGTTGGAACAGGATCAGGAGGAGCTTGGGGCTTACCTGCAGGGGGAGCTTCTGGAGGAGTACAGGAAATTGGTGGATCTGGAAATCAGGAAGCTTAGAGAGGTAACGAGACAGTTAAAAACAATGGCATAGTCCATTGATATAGATAAAAAAGGAGGAAGAAATTATGGCAG
>DBFBJF010000067.1:0-5901 GCA_048203265.1 Candidatus Merdiplasma sp. | reverse complement strand
ATCTTGGATACGGAAAATGCAGGATGTGCGTCTGCGGCCCACGGGAGGCAGGAGAGCTTCTGGAGCATCAGGAGCAAATCCGGGTGGCCACCAAGTACCCCAATATTGCCAAGGATTATTTTTATAACCGGAAGAACCAGACCGTGGAGATCATCAAGCTGAACGGCTCTATTGAGCTTGCGCCCATTGTTGGGCTGTCTGAGGTGATCGTGGATATTGTGGAGACCGGATCCACCCTCCGGGAGAACGGCCTGGTGGTGCTGGAGGAGGTATGCCCTCTGAGCGCCAGAGTGGTGGTAAACCAGGTGAGCATGAAGATGGAGAACCAGAGAATTACAGGGCTGCTGCGTGACCTGAACCGGGTGATTCAGGCCAGGGAAGCCAGAGAAAAAGCGGGAGAGTGATCATATGCGGATTGTGACATTGACCGGGGAGACCCGGAAGGATATTCTGGAAAACCTGTTAAAGAGAAGTCCCGACAGCTACGGGGAATATGAAAGACGGGTGGCGGATATTGTGGCCCAGGTAAAAGAGCGGGGCGATGAGGCTCTGTTTGACTATACCGCCCGGTTTGACAGGGTAAAGCTGAACCGGGAGACTGTGCCGGTGACGGAGGCTGAGGTGGAGGAGGCCTACCGCAGGGTGGATCCCTCTCTGCTGCAGGTGATCCGCAAAGCGCTGGTAAATATCCGCTCTTATCATGAAAAACAGCGCCGCTACGGCTGGTTTGACACCACGCCGGATGGAACGATCCTGGGACAGCGGGTGACGCCCCTGGCCCGGGTGGGCGTGTATGTACCGGGAGGGAAAGCAGTGTATCCCTCCTCTGTGCTGATGAATATTGTGCCGGCAAAGGTGGCCGGCGTGGGGCGCATCATTATGACGACCCCGCCCGGACGGGACGGAAAACTGAATCCCGCCACCCTGGTGGCGGCCAAGGAGGCAGGGGTGGATGAGGTTTACAAGGTGGGAGGCGCCCAGGCCATCGCCGCTCTGGCCTTCGGAACGGAGAGCATCCCTAAGGTGGATAAGATCGTGGGGCCGGGCAACATCTATGTGGCCCTGGCAAAGAAGGCGGTATACGGCCATGTGAGCATCGACTCCATTGCGGGACCCAGTGAGATTATGGTGCTGGCGGATGAGTCCGCCAATCCCCGGTTTGTGGCTACGGATCTGCTCTCCCAGGCGGAGCACGATGAGATGGCTTCCGCCATTCTGGTGACCACCTCCCGGCAGCTGGCGGAGCAGGTGTCCGCGCAGGTGGAGGAATTTGTACAGAAGCTTTCCCGGAGAGAGATCATCCAAAAATCCCTGGACCAGTACGGCTATATTCTGGTGGCCCGGACCATGGAGGAGGCCATCGAGACAGTGAATGAGATTGCCTCTGAGCATCTGGAGCTGGTGACCCGAAATCCCTTTGAGGTGATGACAAAGGTGAAAAACGCGGGGGCCATCTTCCTTGGAGAGTACAGCAGTGAGCCCCTGGGGGACTATTTCGCCGGGCCGAACCATGTACTGCCTACCAACGGGACGGCAAAATTTTTCTCGCCCCTGTCCGTGGATGACTTTATCAAGAAATCCAGTGTGATCTATTATTCCAGAGAGGCGCTGGAGGCGATCCATGAGGATATTATTTCCTTCGCGAAGGCGGAGGAGCTGACCGCCCATGCCAATTCTATCGCGGTGCGGTTTGGCAAAGAGGTGTACAGTACGGAGGAGAAGCAATAGCGGAAGGGAGAATTAAGATGGAGCGAAAGGCGAATGTGGAGAGAAATACCAGGGAGACCCAAATCAGCCTGCAGATCAATCTGGATGGAAGCGGGCAGGCGGACATTGACACCGGCGTGGGCTTTTTCGATCATATGTTGGAAGGATTTGCCCGCCACGGACTGTTTGACCTTACGGTCAGAGTGAAGGGAGATCTGCAGGTGGACGACCACCACACGGTGGAGGACACCGGCATCGTGCTGGGAACGGCCATCCGCCAGGCCCTGGGAGATAAGCGGGGAATTTGCCGCTACGGGGACAAGATCCTGCCCATGGACGAGGTGCTGGCTCTGTGCGCCCTGGATCTGGGAGGCCGCCCCTACTTTGCCTTTGAGGCCCCCTTCTCCCCGGAAAAGCTGGGAGATATGAGCGGGGAGATGGTGAGGGAATTTTTCTATGCCGTCTCCTACAGCGCCGCCATGAACCTTCACCTGAAGATTCTGGCGCCGGGTAATGGGCACCATATGGCGGAGGCTCTGTTTAAGGCCTTTGGCCGTGCCCTTGACATGGCCGTGGCCATGGATCCCCGGGTGCAGGGAGTACCCTCCACCAAGGGAAGTCTGTAAGGGAGGTAAGGATCATGCAGAAAAAATTGATTTCTATCATATATCTGAAACAAGGACAGGCGGTCAATGGCCTGAAGGACTGGCAGCCCTTCCAGGGCGGGGATGCCCTGAAGCTGGCAGAGCATTACAGCAACCAGGGAGCGGACGCCCTCCTGGTATTCGATTTGTCAGAGGGCGATGCCGAGCACGAACAGTCTCTGGGCCTGATCCGCGAGATGTCCAGACGGGTGGATATTCCCATGTATGGTTTTGGCAGCATCAACCGGACGGAGGATGTGAAAAAGCTTCTCTATGCCGGGTGCCGCAAAGCGGTTTTGAATTTCGGAAAATCTTCCAACATGGAAATGCTGGAGGAGGTATCGAAGCGTTTCGGAAAAGAGAAGCTGTCGGTCTGCATTGACGCCAGAAAGGATGAGGTCCTGGATCCCGCCATGAAGGCTAGGCTGGAGGCCTGCGTGGAGGAAGTGGTGGTGATCACGGACGAGTTTATGTGCTGGAAGCACAAGGAGGATCTGGCCCTTCTCGGCGATCTGCCGGTTCTGCTGGTAGTGCTTGGCAGCGAGGCCCTCTCCCTGGAGGAGAAGCTGGACCTGCTGAGAAGCGAACAGGTAGTGGGCCTGGCGGAGGATATGCTGAAGGATCCGGGGACGGATATCATGGAGATGAAGGCCGGGCTTCGCAGCCGGGGCATCGAGGTCAATACCTTTGAGAGTACCATGAAGTGGGAGGAGTTTCAGACCGGGGAAGACGGGCTGGTTCCGGTGGTGGTGCAGGATTACAAGACCGATGAGGTGCTGATGGTAGCCTACATGAATCAGGAGGCCTACGAGGCTACGGTGCGCAGCGGCCGCATGACCTACTGGAGCCGCAGCCGCCAGGAACTGTGGGTGAAGGGAATGACTTCCGGCCATTTCCAGTATGTGAAGGAGCTTCGCATCGACTGCGACAACGATACCATCCTGGCCCGGGTGGCTCAGGTGGGGGCTGCCTGTCATACCGGGAATAAAAGCTGTTTCTACCGCACCATGATGAAGAAAGATTTTGTGGAGCGAAATCCGCTGAAGGTGTTTGAGGAAGTGTACGGGGTGATCGAAGACAGAAAAGCTCATCCCAAGGAGGGCTCCTACACCAACTATCTGTTTGAGAAGGGTATCGACAAGATCCTAAAGAAGGTGGGGGAGGAGGCCACAGAGATTGTCATTGCGGCCAAGAACCCCAACCCGGAGGAGATTAAATATGAGATCTCCGATTTCCTCTATCACGTCATGGTGCTTATGGTGGAGCGGGGCGTTACCTGGGAGGATATTGCCAAGGAACTGGCAGACCGGTAGAACGGTACAAAAGATACATGGATGAGAGGAATGTAAGTGATGAGGGGGAAGACACAGCAGCGTGATTTGACGAGCGGACCGATTTTTGGCGTGGTGTCCGGACTGGCACTGCCCATCATGGCCTCCTCCTTTTTGTCCACCGCCTACAATATCACTGATATGGCCTGGATCGGAACTCTGGGGGCGGACGCGGTGGCGGGGGTTGGCGTGGGAGGCATGTACTCCTGGCTCTCCCAGGGGCTCTCCGCCCTGACCCGCATGGGCGGCCAGGTGTATGTGGCCCAGTGTCTGGGAAGAGGACAGAGAAAGGAAGCGGGACAGTATGCCCGGGCAGCGCTCCAGATGGTGCTGGCCTTCGGTCTGCTGTTTGGCCTGATTTGCGTGATCTTTGCCAATCCCTTAGTGGGATTTTTTGGTCTGCAGGATGGGGTGACGGTGGGATATGCCAGAGTATACATGAAAATTACCTGCGGCCTGATCCTGTTTTCCTACGTCAATTATACGCTGACCGGATTGTTCACAGCCCAGGGGGACTCCAGAACGCCCCTGAAGGCCAACGGCATCGGCCTGGTGGTGAACATGGTCTTTGACCCGGTTCTGATACAGGGGATCGGCCCCTTCCCAAGAATGGAAGTGGTGGGAGCCGCCGTGGCCACAGTGGGAGCTCAGGCGGCAGCTATGCTGGTGATGGTTTGGGAGATTTTGCGCCCGGCAAGGAGGGAAAATGAGCCGAAAAACGAAAACGTACTCCGTGGGCTTTCCCTGTGGGAGCGCTGCAGCCCAAAATACTATCGGGATGTGCTGCGCATCGGGGTTCCCACCGCGCTGCAGACCTCGGTCTACTGTCTGATCTCCATGGTGCTCACCAGGATGGTGGCTGTGTTCGGTTCCGGCGCTGTGGCGACCCAGAGGGTGGGCGGTCAGATTGAGAGTATTTGCTGGAACGCCGCAGAGGGGTTCGGCACTGCTATGAATGCCTTCGTGGGACAAAACTTTGGCGCCAGGAAACCGGAGCGGATGAGAAAGGGATACCGGATTTCTCTGCTCATGGTGCTTTCTCTTGGCGCGGCGGTGACCCTCTGTTTTCTGCTCTTTCCGGTTCCCATCTCCCGCCTGTTCTTCCACGAGGAGGAAGTGATCGCCGTTTCTGTCGGATATCTGATCGTAGTGGGATTGAGTGAGCCCTTCATGGCGGTGGAACTCATGTCTGAGGGCGCCATCGCCGGGCTGGGAAAGACAAAGCTGTGCAGCGTGATCAGCGTGACGCTGACGGGAATGCGCATTCCCCTGGCATGGCTGCTTAGCCGCACAGGCTTGGGGCTGAATGGAATTTGGTGGGCTCTGACCCTCTCCAGCGTCTGCAAAGGAATTGTGTTCTACTTCACATTCCGCAGACAGTGCGGGAGAGCGGAGCGGATGCTGTCCGATGAGTCGGAGCGGAAATCGGTTTGAAACTTACAAAGTGAGAAGAAAATTCAGGGAGCCGGGGGGATTCTCGGTTCCCTTTTCCAACAGGGCAATGAGCCCCCGCATGGTCTCCGCGGTCTCCTCCTGGGTGGAGGGCACCAGAGTGTTGTCCAGCTTCACCGTGAGGACAATCAGAACAATCTCGGCCAGAGCGGCGGGATGATCAAAATGGATCTGTCCGTCCTTGATGCCCTGGCGGATGATTTCCGTCAGAACCGGTTTCAATTCCAGAATCAAGTGAGAAATATATTTTTGATGGAGAAATGCCGTCTCCTGGGCCCCGGACATATGCGCCGGGGTTTTTTGACTGCGAAATTCCGTGGAGGAATGACGGCAGGCTTGAAAAATCATGGCCATCCGGGTGAAGGGGGACACCTCCGTCTGGGCGGCCAAATTTTTTGCGATCTCCAGGGGCTGTTCGTAATTGCGTGACACCAGAGCTTCCAGAATCGCGTCTTTTGAAGGAAAATAGTAATAAATGCTTCCCTTACCAATGCCGGCGGCCTGGGCAATCTCGCTGACGGAGATGGTCTGGATGTCTTTGACCTCCAGGAGATTCTGGAGGGCGTCTAAAATCTGGTCATACTTTTTGCTGTTCGGCATGTAAACTTCCTTTCTGTGCAGAAATGTTTCTGGTGTACTGAAACAGGAAACGCAGCAGCAGGCGCTTTCCTGGCCCTCTATTATAGCATATTGTCCATAGGAAATGTTCACAGAATTGGTGTCATTTTTTGTCGGAAATTCAGGAGAGAAGTATATTGACCGATGGT
>DBFBJF010000066.1:0-17296 GCA_048203265.1 Candidatus Merdiplasma sp. | reverse complement strand
TTCTGGCAAGTATACCCGGCTTAAGCGTTTTTGCTCAAGAGCCTGAAACTACAGTTGCAGAGACTGCCGATGATGTCTCTGAAGATGCCTATCTGGTAGAATCTAGTGTAGTGACAGAAGTTCTTGATTGCGGAGAAACTGTTACCGCTATCCGTCTCGAGTACTCTGAACCCATTGATTGTCGCGCTATTGAATACGAGGAGGAACATCCTGGGAAATTTACCTATACCATGGTCAACGACAGAGATATTGTCAACATATATGTCAATGATAGTGGAATAAAAGATGATATCCAGCTTTCCGGTCGGTTTGTTTTTCTGAATCTGGGAGTTGAAAGTGAAGATTTAACCTCATTTAGAGACCATGTCGTATTTAATTCCGCCAGCAGCTACCGTGATTTGGTTTGCCGATATATGCTATTTCAATCCATGCCAATTACTACCATCTCAGGAAAAACAATTGAGCCGGCAAGAATTGAAACTACCGGTGAAATACGGTTAGGAATTGAGGACTTTACAGGCTTTGAATATACTAATCCCAAAACCGGTAATACTCTTTATTACTATCTCTATATACCAGACGGCTATGACAATAAAGAAACAACTCTTGAAAATCTCCCTCTGGTTGTACATTATCCTGCCGGAGATTATGCTTACACAGAATATGATGGGGGGTACCGGGGTTCTCTTTTAAGTCATCCAGAATGTACACTATGGGCCTCTGAGGACGTTCAGTCTGCCAATCCCTCCTTCGTAGTTACTGTAGGTGGCCCCAAAGATGCAAATTGGAACAGTGATTTTTCAGAATCTGAAATGCAGCAAAATTATGTAGAAATTATAAAAAAGGTTACTGAAGATTTTAATATTGATACTTCCCGTATATACAGTATTTCTACTGCTGGGGGAACAGTTCCTATGTGGAAGACCATCTTGGCAAACCCGGATCTTTTTGCTGCACAAGTAAGTACCGCATATGATCCTTATCATGCGTTCCAGGATAAAGAGTTGGCTGAAGCTAATATGGCTCAAATGCTTGATGCAATGCCTGGTTGGTTTATCACCGGATTTACGGATTACTCAGGTGAGGGTTGTCTTGGTGAGGATGACACACGCTCAAAGGGTGAACGTCTGCGGGATATTGGTGAAATTATGAATGAACAAGGTTATCATATCAATATTGGTTACGGCGAAAATGGGGAATTGATGTGGAATGGTATGCTCCGAGGCGAAGAAGCCGCTGAAATGGCAGCCGAACAGTTGGAAGCTGCTAACGCTAATGGCGATACTAGCCTTATCTCCCTCTTCATTCCCGGAACAGTGCGTCCGTCCCAGCACTGGTCATGGACCCCTGCGCTTTCTAATTCTACCGTACAAAACTGGCTGTTTAGTCAGACAAATGAAAGCCCGGCACTTTAAATTAGACCATATAATGTTATGATTATTTCCTTGTTTGAAATATATAATTTAAACTGAAATCGCCATACTTAATAAAGTACCCACAAGCTGGATCTCACAAAATTCAGCTTAAGGGTACTTTATAATATAAAACTTTAAATTAGAAAAACAGGGTATCTCCGGGCCCTGTTTTTCTCACTTTACAGAAACCCCTTTACTTCACTCAGAAAGTCTTCCTCCGTCTTAATCAGCTTTTTCCCCAGAGCCACCGCTTCTTTGGAAGCCTGGGGGAACTGGCCGATTTTTTCTCCGATGGTCTGAATGCCCATGTTGCAGCCGTCCATCATCAGCTTGGCAATCTGGGTGCCATCCTTTTTTAACATCATCTTCATCTCTGTGGTAATCCAGGACATGGCCTCCGCCATGGGGCTGGGATTTTTGTCCCGGCCGCCCTCCTCATGGAGCAGCTTTGACGCCTCCTTCTGTATCTCCTCATGCTTCTTCTGATACTTTTGAATCACCGCAGCCAAATCATCCGCCATCCCGTAGTTTTGTATCTGGCGAAAACTATTCTCCGCCATCTCGCACCCCAGATCAATCTCTTCCAACAGTTTTATGGTATCTCTCTCCATGGTCTGCGCACCTCCAAATTTCAGTCTTCTCAATTTCAGTATTCCCGTTTTTGCTGGATGCTATTCTGCCATGGAGACTTCCCCATTCATTCAAGTCTCCCGGTTGATCGTCCGGCACCAATATCCAAAGGGACCGTTTCCGCCGTCAGCTGCCCGGAATTCCGGAAAGCCAAAGGACCGGGCTGCTCTTTGTTCCTCCGCGTTATCCCGCCCTGGGACTCCCAGAAGAAAACTTCCGTCCGGTTTTCTTCCCAGCAAAAGATGACGGTACTGAGCAAATCCCCCGGCCAGGAAGCTGTTCTTTCCCACCGGCCATCCCTGCCTGCCAAGCCATAACACATCTCCGGGACAGATCACCACACACTCCATCTCCTCACCGGAAAAGGGACGCACGCTGCGCCGGCTCTGCCTGAGCATCTCCCAGGCCGCCACGGCTTCTTCCCCCAGCTCTTTTCCCGCGCTTTTTTCATATTCCTGGTTCTCTTTCCCTGCCCCGCTCTCCGTTTTCTTCTCTGTCTTCTCCGCTCTCACCCTGCGCATTGCCGCCAGGCGCTCCTGGGGCTCTTCCTTCTGCTTCCTGTGCTGATTCATCCCGCGGAAAAATTCCTGCAAATCCTGGATCTCCTGATGCTCCTCCTCCGGTTCTCTCCCATCCGCATCCTCTCCAGCCTTCTCATCCATGAGCTCCCCGGCTTCCATTCCAGCCACCTGGCTCCCGTCGAAATCAGTGTTCTCCTTCACAGCGATCTCCTCCGGGCCGGAAGCGATTCCTGCTTCTCTGATGCTTTTCCTCCCCTCCGTCTCCATGCGCTCTTCGGTGTCCGCTTCCTGCTCCATGTTCTCTTCGTCGTCCCCTTCCTGCTCCTGCCGGGCTCCGTCATCTGGCTGCGTATTCTCTTCCTGGCTGCCATTCCGCTTCTGCACAGGTTCGAATTCCCTGTCCTCCCCTTCCCCGGTTTCCTGCCCCGCGCTCTCCTCCGCCGGCTTCTCCGGCAGCTTCAATTTTGCCGGATCCATCTCACCATCCAGCCAATGGGAAAGGTAACAGCGATGCTCATCCCTGGGAATCCACATGCCATTCAGTCCGCGCCCTTCTTCTGCCCCGCTTTTTTCTGATGCGGTCTGATATTCCAGCTTGGCACGAAAACTGTCCCGCTGCCCATACCCCCGCCCCAGCAAAAATGTGGAGAACTGCTCTCCTTCCCCCTCGTATCCGTAAATTGGCAGACCCTGTTCCGGCCACCTGGCCGCCCGAAGCTGCAGCTGCAATTTCCACGATCCGCCCCTCTGCTCCGCCTTCACAAATCCTGCATTTCTCTGACGCTTCCCGTCTATGTATTCATAGAAATACGCAATAAACCGTCTATACTCCGCCATTCTGTTCCGTCCCTTCCCTCACAGCCCGCTTCCCAAACGGCTCGTACCACGAACCGATCCCCCGACTGTGTTCTCGGTTCCAATATATGAAAAAGGGACGGAAATTATGTGTGGGGAGAAGGGATCTTTCTTCCGGTCTCCGCATTTTCCTTATCCGGGCGCCTGAGCGGACACGTCTTCTCTGTCACACAGTCTCGCCAAACCGGCGGATCGCCTCATCGCTTAGTTCCACAGAGGACGCTCCTAGAAACAGAGTGCTGTAGGAAGCCGCCTGACAGGCGTAGCGGCAGGCTGCCTCCACTCCGTCTCCCGCCAGGATACGGGCAAGGAATACGGCCACCATGCAGTCCCCCGCCCCCGTGGTGTCCACCGGATCCACCGGATGAGCCGGTATCCATCCGGTATACTGCGTTCCTGCGCAGTAACATCCTCTGGCTCCGCATTTTATCACTACCTGGCCGGTCCCGCCATCAAGGAATCCCTTTGCCGCCTCCTGGGCCGTGCTGCATCCGGTCATCTCCAGCACATCGTACCGGCTTGGGAGAAAATAATCGATCAGGGGAAGAAAGGGCCGGATCCCCTCCAATCCCTTCCCCAGCTTGTCCGCCGCCAAATCCGCAAAAATTAAAATTCCCTTTTCTCTGGCTTTCTGAAGGAACGTTAGCAGCCCCCTCTCCTCCAGCAAAGGCATGGAAAACAGACTGGCCAGGGAGATGGCCCGGCAGCCCTGGGGCAGCGCATCCGGCAGCGCCTGCTCATCCAACATACTGTGAGCCCCTTTCACCGAAAAGGTGTGGCGCTCCCCCTGCCCGTCCACCAATACCATGGCTGTCCCGGTGGGATACTCCGCCGTCTCCCGTACCAGTGAGGTATCCACGCCCCGGTTCTCCAGGGCCGCGCGCAGCATCTTTCCGTTGGTATCTGTCCCCACGCAGGCGATTAAGCCGGGCTCCCAGCCCAGCGCCGCCAGATGTACACTCTGGTTGGCGGCATCCCCGCCTGTCTGTATCCGAATGTCCTCTATTCTCTGTTTTTCCTTCCACTCTTCTCTCTGCCCGATGGGCTTTGCCGTAATATCCATCACCGCCGAGCCAATACACAAAACTTTCATTTTCCGCTCCTTTCCCCAGAACAGGGTTTCAAATGTCAGTATTATTCTAACAGATTTTGCTGCGCAGAAAAAGGGAAGCATCAGCTTCCCTACCAGCTATAGATGCTTCCCAATTCCCCTACCAAGTTTTTCCTCATGATTTTTCTTACAGTTTCCGGATCATCATATTCCCCGAGCGCCCACATCAATTTCGTGATTGCCGCTTCTGAGGTCATATTACCGGTTTCAATCACACCATGGTCGAGCACCTGTCTTCCCACTTCATAGACAGAGAAATCACTGCCCTCATACAGGCATTGACTTCCCACCGCCACAATCATTCCAGCCTTCACAGCGTCACCGATGGCGTCCGCCATATTCCTTCGGACAGACGGGATACCTCCGATGCCAAATCCTTCCACATAAACTCCCCAAATGCCCATCTCTTTGAGAGAAAGGAAAATATCCGGAGAAATCCCTGGAAATATTTTTAATAGGAACACGGCTTTACAAAAATGGTTTTTCAGACAGCATTGGTCTTTTTGTTCTGTCCGAATAAAAGGATTCAAAACTAGTCCTCCGCTGTCAATCCGTGCCGCATACGGATAATTGATGCTCTCAAAAGCGTCATAACTCCTGGTACGGATTTTACTGGCTCTGGTGCCCAAAATGATTTTCCGGTTAAAGGCCACATAGACGCCGGCACAGCCGCTGGCCGCCATGTGCAAAGCCGCCCGGCAGTTTTCAGTGGCGTCCGCAATAGGATCCTCGATGGAGACCTGACTTCCTGTCAATACAACCGGTATTTCAATTCCCGGCAGCGCAAAGGAAAGCGCACTGGCCGTGTAGGCCAGTGTATCTGTTCCATGGATTACCACAACCCCATCATAATCCTTACGTCTTTCAAAAATCCGTTCTGCCAGTATCTCCCACTCTTCCGGCTGCATATTGGAGCTGTCTATCATAAACAATTCTTCCTCATCAACCGTGAAGCCCTCTGTCAGCCCGGCTATCCGACTTAAAATATCATTGCCATGCAGCTTCGGCGACAACCCCTTATCGCTCCGCGAGGATGCGAGTGTGCCGCCGGTACTGATCATCAATATTTTTTTCATTTATTTAAATATGCCGCATTCTGGGCCGAAAAATAATTCCAGTCTCTTTCATCCAGCTTTTTGATCGTATCTGCTACGCATTTTACTAATGCCTCGGTCATCATCTGACCTTTTTCAGCAGTTGCTTTTGTGGCATCTCCAGTCTGAGCTGTATTGGTAATCTCCGCGAAATCCCACTTAATGTCCACATAGGGCGGGAGATTCTCCGGTACCACACAGGTTGCCTGATCCGGCTCACAATACTGAGGGAACAAATAGTAAGCAATCGATGTCTCTCCCTCGCCTGCGTGACCCTGACCGCCCCATACCTCGAAGGTACCCTCCGGAAGCAGCTCTCCTGCTGTTACCCACCAAGCAGGCAATGCCGCAATCCGGGCATCCGGATAAAGTTCCTTCAGCTTTCTGGAAGCGATCTCAATGGGAGCTATATTTCCATCATGCCCATTCATCAGGAAAATATGATTGATCCCGTTTCTGAGCACACTCTCACAGATATCGTAAATCACCTGGACAACGGTATCATACTTCAGTGTCAAGGTAAATGGAAAGGTATCATAGTGGCCGCTGTATCCCACTGTGATAGGCGGAAGGACCAGAAGGCCCTCCACCTCATCCGCAATCTTTTTGCTCAGTTCATAGGACACAATCGTGTCACATCCCTCGGCGATATGCTGTCCATGCGCCTCACAGGAACCGATCGCTAAAATTGCCTTATCATAATTGCGCTCTTTTACCTGATGAGCTGTTAATTTTAACAATTCATGATTTGCCATGATCTTTTCCTCCCTTTCTCTCTGTTCCTCTACTCTTCCGTAATGAACTGGAATTGTCCATCCACCAGCTCCAGGATGGAAGCAGTCTTGTCCGGCTTGTGGCTTTCCGGTGAGTAGGAGATGGTTCCCGTCACGCCCTTGAAATCCTTAGTGGATTCGATGGCATCCCGAATCGCTGCCGTATCCGTGGGATCCTCAACCTTTTCCAGCGCCTGCCCGATCAGATCCATGGCATCGTAGCCCAGAGCAGCAAACGCATTCTCCGGAGCGGTTCCATAGGCATCTGTGTAAGCCTTCACAAAATTCTGCACATTTTCCGCCTCATTGGTATAGGAACAGTGTGTAGAGACATAGATATCATATGCCTGGTCGCCTGCCACCTCTGCCACCAGAGGAGTATCAAATCCGTCACCGGATACGATGGGAAGGGTTACGCCCTTGTCTCTGAACTGGAGTACAAGGGGGCCTGCGTCATTTGGCACGCTGGAAAAGAACAAAAATTCGCTTCCACCATCATCGTTCAGGAACCGGTCAATCTGTGCGGAAAAGTCCGGATCTCCATTCATATAGTTGTCAGACCCTACAATCTCACCGCCCAGTTCTGTAAAGCGCTCCTCAAAACAGGAAGCCAGTGTCTTGGTAAACTCCATGGACTGGTCAACCATCATGTAGCACTTCGTTCCAATTTCTGCATAGGCATACTCAGCCGCCGCATAGGCACAGGTATCATCACCAAAGGGAACCATAAAAGCATAGTCACCAATCTGTTCACACAGATCCGGCAAGGTAGCACCTGTAATTACAAAGGGAACCTGCCTCTCCTGTGCAATGGCGCCTGCCGCCAACGCATAGTTGGAATCAGAGAAACCGCTGACCACTACGCAGCCATCCACATCAATCATTTTTTTCGCATTGTTTGCACAGGTAGCCTGATCGGTCTTTCCATCGTAGGAAATTACCTCGATCTGCCGCCCGTTAATCCCTCCGGCAGCATTGATCTCATCCGCCTTCAGCTTAAAGCCCTGATAAGAAGGTGTATCAATGGAAGCCTGGCCCCCCGTCAGATTGAACAGGGCTCCTACCTTAATGGTATCTTCCGCCGCCACCGCAGTTATCCCGGATGCCATCATCGCAGCCGCCATCAACACCGCACCCAACATTCTTTTCCTCATTCTCTTGTCCTCCTTTTCTGTCTTGGATATTTATATGCACTTTTAAAAAGAACATATCAAAATTGATGTCTACTTCTTCCTGTTCAGCTTTGCCTTCGTAATCTGAATCAAATTCCGGTAGGTTTCCGCCCGGAACAGTCCCGTATAGGTACTCTTTGAAAAAATACTTTCTATAATAATCTCACTATATCCCAAAATTCCCTGCCTTCTGAAAATAATCAGAAGGATCAGCAGAACAGCCAGAATCAGATTAGAAGCTCCATAAAGTTCCGGAAGCTGAATTCCTCCAATCACAATTCCAGTTTCCAGAGGAGCTAAAATTTCCGGCAGGAAGGTCATCACCAGAGCTCCCACAATACCTCCGCTCAAAGAAAACATACCCCCAATAATGGACATCTCCACAATCTCAAAACTGTCTGTAAAGTAGAAAAACTGTCCTGATATAACACTCTGTAAGTGTCCCCATAAGGCACCTCCGATTCCCGCAGCAAATGCGCTAAGACAGAAAATAGAGATTTTCTTGGTAACCAAACGCACGCCCAGGGTCTGGGCAGCCACATCGTCATCCCGCATGGCAATCAGGCCGCGCCCATAAGAGGATTTGCGTATCAACCGATACATGATATAAAGCAAAATCAATGCCGTCACAAACACACTGAATATGTTGGAATACATGGGTAAGCCGGTAATCCCTCTGGCTCCATTGGTAAATTCATCCTCATTATCCAGAAATGCTCTGACAATAACGATCAATCCTAAGGTAGCAACGGAAAGGTAATGACTCTTCAGCCGCAGCACCGGGAACCCTATCAGCAGTGCCAGCAGCGCCGCTACCGCGCCCGCGCAAATTAATGCTAAAGGAAATGGCAGCGTAAATGTCTGAAACCATTCCGGCAGGCCGGATATTCTGGCTTTCTGCGCTTCCGAAATGGTCAGCAGCGCTGAGGTATAGGCCCCCACAGCCATAAATGCCGCATGTCCCATGGAAAACATGCCGGAAAATCCATTTACCAAGTTTAGGCTGGTCGCAAGAATTGTATTAATACCAAACAGGCAAATCAAATCCGAATAGTAATGTCCTCGGTTAATTGCGCAAATAATCAACACAATCAATGGTATCAGGACAAAACAAACGAACCGTACCGCCGGATTATCTCTGTATTTCATCAGCTTCTTCCTCCTTCCGAACTGCCCAGAATTCCGTTCGGTTTCACCAGCAGAACTACAATCAGTAAAAGAAAAATAAATGCATCCCGATAGGGTGTAATATCCGTGGGCATCAGGCCTGCAAACAGCATCTCAGCAATTCCGATGATAAAGCCCCCCAGCACCGCTCCGTTCAGGCTTCCGATCCCTCCCAGCACTGCCGCGCAAAATGCTTTCAGCCCCGGGACAAATCCCATCAGGGGCTCAATTGTCTTATATTCTCCTGCCAGCATCAATCCCGTCAGTCCGGCCAATCCGGAACCAATCACAAAGGCCGCTACCACCACCGTATTAATTTTAATTCCCATCAGTTGAGAGGCAGCCAGGTTGTCAGAGCAGGCTCTCATGGCCATTCCAAGCTTTGTCTTTTTCAGCATATAGGTCAGGACAATCAAAATCACCACTATAGAAATAAACGTAATAATGTTCATTGTGGAAAGCGTAATTGAACCAAACTGATGATTCTCCGTCAAAAATTCCGGCAGATGGAATGCTTTTTTCTGAGGTGAAAAAATCATGCTGATCAGATTCTGTAAAAATACAGAAACCGCCAGGGAAGCAATCAATGTGGTTTCCTCCCCCGATCCTCGCAACGGACGATACACCACCTTTTCCATTGTCATTCCAAAAAGAATGGACACGGCACATCCTGCCAAAATTACCAGCCAGATTGGAACTCCCGAAAATCCCATCAAAACCAGCATGGTGTAAACTCCCACAGTCATAAGATCACCGTGGGCGAAATTGATCAGTTTCAATATGCCATACACCATGGAATACCCAATGGCAATTACCGCGTAAATACTCCCCAGTTTGACTCCATTGACAAATTGGCTCAATATGTAATCAAAACTCATGGTCAGTCACCTCCAAGATATGCCCTTTTAATCGCCGGGTCTTTCATCAGTTCACTGCTCTTTCCCTCTCTCGTAATCACACCGGTTTCCATCACATAGGCGCGGTCTGAAATTTCCAATGCATCATACGCATTCTGTTCCACCAAAAGAATGGTAGTTCCCTGTTCGTTCAACGCCTTGACCGCATCGAAAACCTGCTCCGTCATCAAAGGTGAAAGTCCCATGGAGGGCTCGTCCAGCAACAACATCCTGGGGTTCCCCATCAGAGCTCTGGCAATAGCCAGCATTTGCTGTTCGCCTCCGGACAATGTCCCAGCCAGCTGCTTTCTGCGCTCCTGAAGTATCGGAAACATTTCCATAGCTTTATCCATATTTTGCTTCTGTCTGTGTCCGTCCTTCTCTGTATAGGCGCCTAAAATCAGATTTTCCTCAATAGTCATCCTGGAAAAAATCTGTCTTCCCTCAGGCACCTGGATGATCCCTCTTTTTACAATCTCATCCGTGCTCGTCTTTGTAATATTCTTTCCGTCATACAAAATCTCTCCGGAAAAGGATCGCTTCACTCCTGATATAGTGGTTAATGTAGTGGTCTTTCCCGCTCCATTGGCGCCAATTAACGCTACCAGTTCTCCCTCTTTAATTTCCAGTGATATCTTATGAAGAACCTGTATATTATCATACTTTACACATAGATCTTTAACTTGCAGCATTTTTTGCCCTCTTTCCTAAATATGCTTCAATCACCCGGGGATTCTGCCGGATTTCTTCCGGTTCCCCGCTGGCGATCACTTCTCCGGCTGCCATACAGTAAATGTATTCACACAAATTCATAACAACCTTCATATCATGTTCGATCAAAAGGATCGTCAGATCAAACTCCTCCCGAATGTTTCTGATAATCGATACCAGATCCTTGCTCTCCTGCGGGTTCATTCCTGCCGCCGGTTCATCCAGCAAGAGCAGTTTCGGCGAACTGGCAAGGATTCTGGCTATTTCCAGTTTTCTCTGATTCCCATAAGGAAGAGAACCGGCCATTTCGTCTTCATATGCGGAAAGTCCCATAATATCCAGCATTTTCCTCGACTGACTGCGCATTTCCTCCTCAGATTGGCGGAAACGCCTCGTCTGAAAAATGGACTGCCACGCTCCGCAGGTGCTGTGCATCTGGGCCCCCATCAAAACATTGTCCAAGACTGTCATCTTTTTAAAAAGTCTGAGGTTCTGATATGTCCTTGTAATCCCCAATTTTGCAATTTTGTCCGGCCGCAGTCCCGTAATATCCTCTCCCAAAAATGAGATCTTACCGGATGTAGGTTTCAGCACTCCAGATATCATATTGATAATGGTGGTCTTTCCCGCGCCATTGGTGCCAATAAGGGCATACAGCTTTCCCGCTTCCAGTTTCATGGAAACATTCTGCACAGCCTTTACTCCTTTAAACTGCATTTCTAAATTATCTATGCTAAGACATTCCACTCCAAATTCCTCCCTGTCAAAACACGCTTTGCGCTTTCACATTTGAACTCAAATCAAACAAAAAAGGCAAAGTATGCCTATCTGCAGCATCTTTGCCTCTTCATCATTTGCTTTATTTTTTTGTACTCATACTATACTAGCACTGCCCTTTTTGAAAGTCAACCTATTTTTCTCTAATTTCCCATTTCTATACCTTGCTCCCTCGCATGCTACTTTTTCCTCTCCCGCATTGATTTCTTTCTCCGCTGCCGATATAATGGTAACAGCCAAAGAAAATTTCACCCAGAAGGGAGTTTTTATATGCACGATACCGTTGTCACTTTAAAGAAAGGGGAAGGCCGCACCCTGAAAGCAGGCGGCATGTGGGTATACGATAATGAGATCGCCTCTATTTCCGGAGAATTTGAACAGGGGGATATCGTCACCGTCTCCGATTTCGACGGATATTTTATGGGCTACGGATTTCTCAATACCAGATCCAAAATCTCGGTTCGCCTCATGTCCCGGCACCGGGAGCATCCGGTGGACGCGGCCCTGATCCGCCGGCGGGTGGAGGATGCCTGGAACTACCGGAAAGCTGTCACCGATACGCACTGCTGCCGCCTTATTTTCGGGGAAGCGGACTTTCTCCCTGGAATTGTCATCGATAAGTTTTCCGATGTGCTGGTAGTGGAGAGCCTGGCTCTGGGCATCGACCGACTCAAGCCTCTGATTTTGGATACCGTAAAGGAGGTACTGGCCCTGGATGGGGTGCAAATTCGCGGCATCTATGAGCGCAGCGACTCAAAAATACGGCTGAAAGAAGGCATGGAACGGGTCAAGGGCTTTATCGGGGAGCCCTTTGACACCAAGGTACAGATTGTGGAAAACGGCGTCACCTATCTGGTCAATGTGGCGGACGGCCAGAAAACCGGATTTTTCCTGGATCAGAAATACAATCGGGCTGCCATCGCCAGGCTGTGCAAGGGGAAAAAAGTACTGGACTGCTTCACCCACACCGGCTCCTTCGCCCTGAATGCGGGGATGGCCGGCGCCTCCTCCGTGCTGGGCGTGGACGCCTCCGATCTTGGCATTGAGCAGGCCAGAGAAAACGCTGTTCTGAATCATCTGGAAGACCGGGTTCAATTCCAGTGCGCCGATGTGTTCGACCTGCTCCCCCAGCTGGAAGCACAGGGCGAGCGCTACGATGTGGTCATCCTGGATCCTCCTGCCTTTACCAAGTCCCGCAGCTCCATCAAGAACGCGGTGAAAGGATACCGGGAAATCAATATGCGTGGGATACGCCTGGTGAAGGACGGCGGATTTCTGGCCACCTGCTCCTGCTCCCACTTTATGGATCCGGAGCTGTTCGCCCGTACCATCCGTGAAGCTGCCCGCAGCACCCACAGAAGACTGCGGCAGGTCGAATTCCGCACCCAGGCCTGCGACCACCCCATCCTGTGGGCAGCAGATGAATCTTATTATCTGAAATTCTATATCTTCCAGGTATGTGACGAGCTGTAAGTACCCTAACGTGCCGCCGCCACTCTTGGCAGTAGTGGCGGCTATTTCTTTTCTTCTTCCATTCTTTTCTGCGCCGCTGTCTCTTCCCGCTTCACATCTGCCGGAATGGTCTCCGCCTTTGCCACGGCCGACGATTTTCCCGGATGGCCATAAAACAGAGCGGTACAAATTACTACGGTCAGCGGCACGCACAGCACGACGCCAAAGCTGCCCGCCAGGCCCTGCATCACCGCGATTCCGATGTTGTTGGAATTGATAATCTGAAGGTAAGGCAGATTGTAGGCGTAGTCCAGCAGCAAGGTGCTGACGCTGCCCCCCACAAAAGCCAGAATCAGGGTGTTGCTGTCGGTTCCCATCATATCCCGTCCCACATGCATGCCGGACTTAAAGATCTCAAACCGGGTCAGACTGGGATTCTGATTATATATTTCCTGGAGGGAGCTGCTCACCGACATAGCTACATCCATCACCGCTCCCAAAGCGGAGATCAGCAGGCCGGAGAACAGAAGGCCGCCCACCTGAATCCCCTCCGTGTTCCACAAGGTCATCAGGGACTCAATATCCGACACATTGTAACCGGTAATGCCGGAAGCCATGCTGAACAGCTGGGCTGATATGCCCGCGATTACCACGCCCGCCAAAGTTCCGCAGGTGGCCGCCACCGTCTTTCTGGTGGGGCCTCCGATGAGATACATGGTCACCAGCGTGGTGATAAAGCACACAAACACCGCCGTCCAGAAGGGAGAGACTCCCCGGTAGATCATAGGCAGATACACAAAGATCATGGAGAAAAAGGTGAATACCAGTCCCAGACTGCCCTTGATTCCCTGCCATCCGCCAATGAGACACAGAGCCACCAGATACAGGGCCGCAAAAATGTAGATCACCCACTCCCGGTCCTGAGAGTACACGCTGGCCACCACCGTATCTCCGGATACACTCTGCATCACGATCACTTCCATGCCCACCTCGCAGGCGGCTCCGAACAGATAGCCGGCGCTGCTGGTGATTTCCAGCTCCTCTCCTTCCTTTTCCCCGGTGAGCATACGCACTCTCACCCGCTGTTCCCCCACTCGGGTTCCATTTTCCTGCACATTGTCCTGCAGAATCTCAATAACCTCAGCCTTTTCAAAGGTCTGACCGTCCCGCACTACCAGCTCCGTTTTTTCCACATCATTTAACCGGATGACAAAAACGGCGAAGAGACAGGCCACAACCAGCAGAATCAAATACCGGACTACCGTCCTTTTCGTCGGAAGCCCGGTATGTTTCATAAATCCTTTCACGCGATACTGCCTGACGCTTATTCAGCTGCCGCCTCAGTTTCCTCAGCTGCTGCCTCGGTCTCCTCTGCGGCTGCTTCGGTTTCCTCAGCTGCTGCCTCAGTCTCCTCGGCTGCTGCCTCGGTTTCCTCGGCTGCCTCATCTGACGCGCTGGCTGCGCCAGTTTTCTCGATGGTAAACGCATCATCGATGGTCTCCACCGTTCCGTCATCGGTGATCTGGTATGTCTCAATGGTGAAGCTGTCCGCATCCATGGTGATTACAGAGTAGCTGGGAAGCCAGTTCTGGCTGCGCGTCACAATGTAATCCTGCTGCGTGCTGATCAGCTCATAGTACTTAGAACCTGATGCGGAGTTAGCGGTCATATACAGGGTTCCCTTGGGATCTGTCACAGTGTTGCCCTCCACATCCTCGATGGTGTAGCAGTTATTATCCTCACGGAAGGCCTCCAGAGCCGCCTCGGCTTCCTCATCGCCCTCCTCCGGGTTGAGCTGGATCTTCTCCTGGGTGTCTACAATCGTAGCGTGATCCCAGTCATAGTCTGTTCCATCCTCATTCAGAGAAAACTCATAGCTGTTGTGCTGCTGTCCATCTCCGTAGAGCAGAGCGGAACGGCTGTAGGTGTGGTCATGTCCCTGAAGCACCACATCGATATCATACTCATCGAAGACCGGGGTCAGCTGGGTACGAAGGATCATGCCGTCCGTATCAGAGTGATCCAATCCGGAACCATAGATGTCCTGATGGATCGTCACAATTCTCCAGGCTGCGTCCGGATTAGCCTCGATGGCTTCCTTGATCAGCTCCTTATGTTCTGCCACATTATAGTTGTTGGTGTTCAGTACAATGAACAGGCCGTCTCCGTATGTATAATAGTAATCGCCGCCGGCCGTTGTTGCGCCGTACTCAGAAGCGTTGGGATTATTAAAATGATAGGAATAATCCTCGTTCAGGGAATCATGGTTTCCGATGGTGGTGGCCACCGCCAGTCCGCTCAGCGCATCCGCACCCAAATAGGCCGCATACTCTTCCTCCTTGGGCTGACCGGTCTTATTCACCTGATCACCAGCGGAGATCACAAAATTCAAGTCCGGATTCTCCTCCAACGCATAATTCAGTGTTCTGTTCCATCCAAATCCATCGTTGCGGGCAGCTGTATTGGCAGATCCGCTTTCATTGGTCAGCTCCGCGCCATCCTGGGTCTGCCCTTTGGAAGCTCCGATCTGAGGATCGCCCACATACAGGATCTTCACGGTATCTGTGCTCTGCGTCGTATATTCACAGACATCGGTCTGCTCCCCATTCTTCTCCACCGTGTAATAGTAGGTGGTGTTGGGCTCCAGCCCGGTCACTGTTACATGATTATATTCGTAAGCTGTATCTCCGGTCAGCTCCTGGTTCACATCTCCGGCTGTTCCCGTAAAGGTCTCCAGGGCGTCCGGATCAGTTCCAAAATGAACTACCGGTGTTGCCTCGGCGTCTGTCTTTTCACTGTACCAGGCAAAATTGAGTTCCGTCTCATCATTGCCGGGTGTTAAAGAGACTGTTGTATAATCTGCAGCCATGGTCTCCCAGTTGGAAACCCAGGCGTTCCAATCCTCTTCTGATGCTACTGCACTGCTGTCGTTATAATGTTCGGTTGCAGCAAATGAAACCTGACTTGTTCCTAAAACTGTTAATGCAGCCAGAAGAGCGGCAACAACTTTATTTCTCATAATTAGTTAACTCCTTTCAAGTTATCCAAAATCCTTCGCTTTTATTTCCGCAAGCAGCAAGCCAAGCAGCCATGCCCGCATGGATATCTGGCAAGTGCCGCGAGGGGCATACGCCCTCAACAAGCTTGATCCCCCGTTCATTTACCGCGGGGCATTTGACTGGTAACAAGAGAGAAACTTCAAGGCCTTAAAGTAATTGTCCCATGTGCCAATACCGATTATTGCACTGCAAAAAATGATTGTCAATAGAGTTGTCGGAACTTTCCAGAAATTTCACCTGGATTTTACACAACAGATACGCAGCTGATACATCCCTTACAAAACAAATACAGGCAGCCCGGGCCAAAGCCTCAGCTGCCTGCATTTTTCTATTCATTTCTTATTCTGTGAGCTCCTCAAACGCTCCCGCTTAATTATCCTGTGATACATAATCGCTTCTCAGTCCCAGGGTGATGGTCACCGTCTTCTCGGTGTACGCTCCATCGGCTGCCGACTGCACAGTCAGATCAACGGTCTCCCCACCGCTGTAGTACTGCAGACGATTCTGTAATTCTTCCATGCTGGTAATGGCAATTCCGTCAAACGCAGTGATGATATCACCCTTCTGCAGACCTGCCTCATCTGCGGGACCGCCGGATACCACATCTCCCACCAGCACACCGGCAGGAATATTATACAGCTCGGTTACCTCAGAAGAAACGGACTCTCCTGTAATGCCAAGATATGCCGCCTGACTCTCATCCACGATGGATCTGGTCTTCATGCTCATCAGGTTCTGAAGGATCGGTTCCGCGCTGCTGATGGGAATTGCATATCCCATACCCTCTACGCCTGAAGAAGAAGCCTTTGCGGAGTTGATACCAATCAGCTCACCGTTCATATTCAGCAGAGCGCCGCCGCTGTTGCCGGGATTGATGGCCGCGTCCGTCTGAATCAGTCCTTTATAAGTAACCGTATCATAATTATCGCTCACCTCAATATCACGATCCAGCGCACTGACAATACCTGTCGTCACGGACTGACCATAGCCAAGAGCGTTACCAATTGCCACAACCTGCTCCCCGACTCTCAGATCATCTGAATCACCTGCCTGGGCGATCTTGATCTGGCTCATGGTATCATCGCTGATGTCATCCAGATTGACTGCCACCACTGCCAGGTCATTGGAGGGATCTGTACCTTTGATCTGAGCCTCATAGGACTCCTCATCAATGAAGGTTACCGTCAGCTCTGTAGCATTTTCTACTACATGGTTGTTGGTGCAGATCAACAGCTCATCGTCATCCTGTCCCACAATGATACCGGAACCTGCGCTCTCACTCTCATACTGGAACGTCTGACCTCTGAACCAGCCTTCCACTTCCTCCACGGAGCGGTTGGTAATAGCTACGATGGACGGCATGGCGTTCTCAGCCACATCCGCCACGCTGGAATAGCTGAACTCATCACTGGAACTGTCATCCACGGTATCCGTTGTGCTGACCGTTGAGAATGCACTGGTCAGTTCGGATTCTGTATTATCTTCCTGACTGCTTTCTGTCACATTTTCTGATGTCTCATTGGCAAAACTGGAAAGCTGCGCCGCTCCCAGTCCTGCACATGCTACTGTTGCACACAGTACTAATGCAATATTCTTCTTTCTCATAGTAAAGCCTCCTCATATCTTGTCACGGTTCCTTTTCAGGTCTCCCGTGGTTTATGTC
>DBFBJF010000065.1:0-3774 GCA_048203265.1 Candidatus Merdiplasma sp. | reverse complement strand
AAAAAATTTGTATTTTTTCCGGTACAAGATGCAGGGGCAAATGCCTGCAGCCTGTTGTTGGACGATGCTGCCCGGGCCATAGCCCGGGTTACCACTCCATCCTGCATCGATCGCCTTAATCCTCCCAGGATATACGCGCACACGCTATACTCGCTCTACGCGGGCAAAAACTCAACCGCTGTAACCACATACTTATGGGGAAGATAAGACACCCGGGCATTTAATCCGGAATTTCGCTTCAAAAGTCCCTGCCCCTCCTCATACGCTTCTGTTTCCAGGCGAAAGGTGTAGGTCTCCCCGCCCTCTCCTGTTCCTTCCAAATAATATTGAATGGAACTGTCACCCACGGGGTCATCATAAAAGCTGACCTGATGAAGACGGGCGGTGAGGGGGCTTCCCAGGTAGGGAAGATCCAGTGCCAGATCCCTCAGCAGGAAAAAGGAAACCAGAATGCACAGCAGGGCGCTGGCCAGGCAGGCGCCCCTCCTTCCGGCCCCATAATCAGCTCCGGGGACGCCAAGCAGTCTGCGAAGGGCAAACATCACTGCTTTTCCCCCACGATCACCACATGATTGCTGGCGCCCAGTGTGGATTGCTCCCGGCATACACTATAATGATACCGGCACCAGATCTGAAACTGCTCCTCACTCCACTCATCCACCTGATCCGAAAACAACGGCGTCAGCCCGTCCTGGGCAAAATGATCCATGATTTTCACCTGATTTTCCAGGTAGATGCGCTCCATCTCCTCCATGGAGGAATAGTAGGTATCGGTCCAGAAGCATTTCTCATCATCGTGGCGCAGCACTCCCGTATCGATGATCTGGCGGGCCAGGTTCTCATCCAGATACTTCGTATCCGATAAAGCCGCAAGCTGGAACACATAATATCTGGGAATGTAGGATGTAAAAATCAGGCCGCCCCGCTTTAGCACCCGCAGGGATTCCCTCATACACTGATCCCTCTGCTCCCGGGTCAGCAGATGATAAAAGGGCCCCATATTCAGCACCACATCAAAGGACTCATCCGCAAACACGCCCATGTCCGTGGCATCCAGGACAAAGGACTCCATCTGACGTTTCTGCTCTCTGGCCTGTCTCTGTATCAGCTCAATGTGCCTGGGCGTAATATCTGTGGCCGTCACCTGATGCCCCCGGTCTGCTAAATGAAAAGCATAGATTCCCGCACCTGCGGCACAGTCCAGAATCCTTTTCTCTCCCTTCAGCCACTCATCCATAATCCGGGCCGTGGTGATGAATTCAATCCGTCTCCCGTTATTGGTGGTCAGCCGGTCCTCCTCTCGGTAATGTTCATAGTTATCCACAACGTAATTTTTCATGGGGTTCTCCTTCTATATTCCCTTCTGCGTCCTGGCAGTGCTACATTTCCATTCATCATAGGTCAGTCTGCACCTTTTCATTTTTACTAGCTTCTTCTTTTTCATTATAGCAAACTACATTTCAAAAATAAATTCTCCTCCGTAAATTAAAAAAGTAAAGTCCATATGAAAGAGTTAATCATATCGCTTAGATAGAGGAAACAATCCGAAGCTGCATTTTCCGGGAAAAGAAGAAAAGGGACCGTAAAAGTCCATTGGAAGCCCCTGGAAATTCAGAAATCTGCCCCTTGCTGCCATAGGCCAGAAAGAGACAACTTACAAACCAATCCCACTCCTCAAAAATCTTCTTTTAAAATACACGAAAGTAGTATAGAATAGACACAGCAAAACAAAGGCAGGATGAATCATGGAGTTATATAATAGGAAAGAACAGGACATCAAATATGTGGAGGAGCTGTCTCTGAACGCATGGCCCTCCCACAAAATTGAGCTGTACGATGGGTGGCTGATTCGTTTCTCCCACAATTACACCTACCGTACCAACAGCGTGGAACAGGTGGGTGCTTCCACCATTCCGGTGGAGGAAAAGATCGCCTACTGCGAGTCCATCTACCGGGGATTTGGAACCCCCTGCAATTTTAAAATTAATCCCCTGCTGCCGGCGTCATTTGACGCCAGGCTGGCCGATCTGGGCTACGACATCCGCCATGTGACGGAGGTGATGACCGCGGATACCGCCTCCATGAACCTCATGGAGCCCTTATCCAGCGAGTACGAGTTTGAAAACCGGCTGGGGATCCCCTCCTTCGTCAACTATCCCGGCTTTACCGTCCTGCTCCAGCCGGTGATCACGGACGAGTGGATTCAGGGAATTTTCCATCTGAACGGCACCAGTGATCCCACCCTGAGAAGAATTGTGCCCTCCATGTTCAAGGCCATCCCAAAGGAGACCATCGCCGCCTCCGTGGAGGTGGACGGACGCATGGTGGCTTCCGGCCTCGGGATACGGGATCGGGACTATGTGGGCATCTACGCCATCTACGTGTCCCCCAGCTGCCGGAGACGCCATTATGCCAGGGCCATCTGCAGCACTATTCTCCGGGAAGCCAGGCAGCGGGGCGCCACCCGCACTTATCTGCAGGTGGTAAAGGGAAATATCTCCGCCAAATCCCTGTACCTGTCCCTGGGCTTTGAAGATTTCTATACCTACTGGTTCAGAAGCAAAAATTGAAAGGATACCGAATACCATGTGGATTGCAGATCAATGGAAAGATTATGAAGTACTGGACACCTCCAGGGGAGAAAAGCTGGAGCGCTGGGGCAAATACCTGCTGGTGCGCCCGGACCCCCAGGTCATTTGGGATACCCCCCGCTCCAACCCCGGATGGAGAAAAAAGAACGGCCACTATCACCGCAGCCAGAAGGGCGGCGGCCAGTGGGAATTTTTTAACCTGCCCCAGCAGTGGACCATCCGCTACAAAACCCTGACCTTCAACCTGAAGCCTTTCAGCTTCAAGCACACCGGGCTGTTTCCCGAACAGGCGGTCAACTGGGACTGGTTCTCAGAAAAAATCAGAAATGCCGGACGTCCGGTGAAGGTGCTGAATCTGTTTGCGTACACCGGAGGAGCCACCCTGGCGGCCGCGGCGGCAGGCGCCGCCGTCACCCATGTGGACGCTTCCAAAGGCATGGTGGGCTGGGCCAAGGAGAATGCACTCTCCTCCGGGCTAAAGGACGCTCCCATCCGCTGGCTGGTAGATGACTGTACTAAATTTGTGGAGCGGGAAATCCGCCGGGGAAACCATTACGACGGCATCATCATGGACCCGCCCTCCTACGGCAGAGGCCCTAAGGGAGAGATCTGGAAAATCGAGGATTCCATTCACCCCTTTATCCAGCTAGCAGTCAAGCTCCTCTCCCCGGATCCGCTGTTCTTCCTGGTCAATTCCTACACCACCGGACTTGCTCCGGCGGTGCTCACCTATATGATCTCCCTGGAGCTGAAAAAATTTGGCGGCCATGTGGAGTCCCAGGAGATCGGCCTTCCGGTGACGGAGACCGGACTGGTGCTTCCCTGCGGAGCCTCCGGGCGTTGGTCAAAAACGGCTTCGTAGGAAAATCGTAAGAAATTTCACAGAAAAAAAGCAGAATGTCTTATGGACGAACACAAAAACGCAAGCTTTCGCTTTGATACAATTTCGTATCAGAGCGGAAGCTTTTTTATGTTGATCTATTGTTACTATTCACAGCCGTTTCAGAATTGACAGCAGATGCGTCGTGCTTGCACGTAAGCGTCTGTTGTCAATTCTGAAACCAGACTGTGAAGCAGTCACCCCGCCCACATAAGCAGTCTTAGGGAAACGCTGATGAAAGCGTTTCCCGCGCCGGATTTGCGCCGCAAAGCGGCACTTTCCGTTGCAAATCCGTGCGCATCC
>DBFBJF010000064.1:0-7199 GCA_048203265.1 Candidatus Merdiplasma sp. | reverse complement strand
ATACAGCATAGCACATCGCGCCGGAAAAGAAAAGCCTTTTTTTAAAATCTGCCCAATCCTGCGCACATACCGCCCAGCATGCCGGCCCCAGCACAGATCCCCAGATTCATCAAAATCACACCAGTCTCATCTGCAAGCGCTCTTCCTCCCGCAAGTGACAGAAAAAGGAGGATCCCGAAATACAGAACACCGCTAAGCAGGCCCCGGAGAAATTTTTTCTTCTTTTCTCCCAGTCCGGCCAGAAAACCTCCCAAAAAGCAGACGATCCCGTAGGCGGCCCGCACCCCCAGCTTCAGTGTCTCATCTCCCCATTCCAGCTTCAGCATCAAACATGCCAGCAGAAGAATGGCGAGCAGTGTCATGGCAGCCTGAAAAACCAGAATCTTCAGGACGGAAAGAATGGTCTGTTTTGGCATCTTTTACCCTGCCTTTTCTTTCTTTATACCAAAAATATATGTGGGCGGATTGCAATTATACCAAAAATATTGTATCCTATTAAACATATATTTCATAAAAAGGAGATGGTTTTTTGGACTCTGGTGATGCCGTTCAATTATCGGTGCTGGTGGTCTTGCTCTTGCTCTCCGCCTTCTTTTCCTCTGCGGAGACTGCCATGGCCACAGTCAGCAAAATTCGGATCAAATCTCTGGCCGAGGATGGGAACAAACGGGCAAACACGCTTTTAATAATTATGAAACAGCCGGAAAAAATGGTGAATACAATTCTGGTGAGCGATACTCTGGTCAATCTGGCGGCCGCCTGCCTGGCAACTGTTATGGCCAGCCGGCTTTTTTCTTCGGTGGGGATTTGGATCGCCCTGATCATAGCCGCGCTGCTGATTCTACTGTTCGGGGAAATTCTTCCGAAAACAGCGGGCGCCTTCTGCGCGGAAAGTCTGGCTCTGGCCTACAGCCCGCTGATCTGGCCCCTAATGCAGTTTCTGACTCCCCTGGTCTTTTTGATCAGCCATCTGGCAAACCTGCTCTGCAAGCCCTTCCGGGGCAAAACGCCAAAGGCCAGTGTCCTGACAGAGGAAGAGCTGCGCACGCTGGTGGATGTGGGCCACGAGGAAGGCGTCATTGAGAGCGAAGAACGCCAGATGATCTACAATGTATTTGATTTCGGTGCCTCCCAGGCTAAGGACATCATGGTTCCCAGAGTAGATATGGTTTCCGTCAGTCTGGATGACTCCTATGACACCGTTTCCTCCCTGTTTCGCACCGAGAAATTTTCCCGCCTGCCGGTTTACGAAAATGATAAAGACAACATTGTGGGCATCATCAACATCAAGGATTTCCTCTTTGTGGAGGACCGGGAGCACTTTCAAGTCGCTTCCCTGATGTACAAGCCCTATTTTACCTATGAATATAAAAAAATTCTGGAACTGCTGATAGAGATGCGGGAAAAATCCGCCAGCCTCACTGTGGTGCTGGACGAATACGGCGCAGCCGTGGGCATGATTACCCTGGAAGACCTGCTGGAGGAATTGGTGGGAGAAATCCGTGATGAGTACGATGAAGATGAGAAAGATCTGATCCGCTCTGTCAGCGACCGGGAATATCTCATTGAGGGATCTGTAAAGCTGGGGGATGTGAATGACGCCCTGGACCTAAACCTGGAATCGGAGGACTACGATTCCATCGGCGGTTACGTGATCGGCCTTCTGGACCACTTCCCTGCTTCCGGTGAGGAAGTTAAAACTCCTGACGGTATTACCCTCCGGGTGGAGGAGATGCACAAAAACAGGATCGATAAGGTTCGCCTGTCCCTGCCCCGCCCCTCCTCTGTGGAACCTTCATAACGCTGCGATCAAAGGTATCGGTTCCGGCTATTGGGGTGCTCCGTCGGATGCCCGCTCGTGCAGGCACGGCGGTCGCCCGCCGGATACACCGTAAAAAGCGCTTTCCTGACAAACAAACGGCCCCGCCGCTCTGCCAAGGAAAGCGCTTTTCTTTTGCCAAACATCGGTATACCTGATGTTTCATCCACTCTTTTCCATTGATTTCTCCGTCATTTCCTGCGGCTCTTTCCCTCACAGATAATTCAGCCGGAAATGGGCCTCCCCCGCCTCATCGATCTCCATCACCATGTAGCTTGGGTGTTTCCCTTCCTGTCTGGGAAACGAGATGCTGCCCGGATTAAGCACTAATACTTCCCCGTCTGTATCGTCCATCAGAGGGCGATGGGTATGCCCATAAATCACAATGTTGCACCCGTTGGTTTTGGCCTCCTCCAGCAAATCCTGAGGGCCCACCGACACGTAATAGTGGTGTCCATGGGTGATCATAATCCGGTATTTTCCAAACTCCACGAATCGTACCGCAGGCAGATCAGTAAAATAATCGCAGTTTCCGGCCACCATGTAAACCGGGCATCCGGCCATCTGCTGGATATGCTCCTCGCTGCCCTGGGAATCTCCCAGGTGGATCAATCCGTCCAGGGGCGCCTCTTTTTGGATGGCTTTGCGCACATTGCTGTCATGTCCATGGGAATCGCTTATAATCAATATTCTCATCTTATCCGCTCCTCCTCTCAAACATTTCCCCATCAACTCTTTCCCTCTACCGTTTTAGCTCCTGCTCCAGTTTCCTGCGCATGGCCCTCAGCGCCTTTCCCCGGTGACTGATCTCATTCTTCTGATCCGGCGTCAGCTGGGCGCTGCTGCATCCGAATTCCGGCAGATAAAAAATGGGGTCATAGCCAAATCCGTTCTCTCCCTTGCTCTCATATCCAATGATGCCTTCCATATTCTCTCTGCAAGTAAAAATTCGTCCATCCGGCATGGCGCAGGCAATGGCACAGACAAAGCGTGCGGTCCGCTGCTCCTCTGGCACCCCCTCCAGCCGGTCTATCAGCGCCTGGTTTTTTATCTCGTAGGAGGTATCCTCTCCCATGTACCGGGCGGAATAGATGCCGGGTTCCCCGTTCAGATAGTCAATCTCCAGTCCAGAATCGTCCGCCAGGGCGGTTTCTCCGGTAAGCTCCATCACGGTTTTTGCCTTAATGACGGCATTTTCCTCAAAGGTGGTGCCGTTTTCCTCAATCTGGACCTCCACCCCCGCCTCTTTCATGGACAGGACCGGCACGCCGATACCCTCCAAGATCATCCGGATTTCCTTC
Organism: Candidatus Merdiplasma sp.; assembly: GCA_048203265.1. GTDB lineage: Bacteria > Bacillota > Clostridia > Lachnospirales > Lachnospiraceae > Merdiplasma. Next base: position 4,079 of record DBFBJF010000064.1, on the reverse strand, counting down.
ATCTTTCCCTCATTTCCGGTGGCGAAAATGATTCGTTTTTCCATCTCTTCTTGTCCCCTTCCCGCATACTACCCCAGATTTCTGGTGTATGCCTTCAGGCACACGTTGGTGCCAAATTTTTCTTCCGTAAATTCCCAGGCCTCCCCGTGAAGACTTAAGTATCCTTCCTTTCCCTCCAGGGTCACAGTCCGGGTATATTCATCCTTCTGAAGCTCCACTGCCACAGGCTTGGCCGCCCCGGGCGTGGTGATCTTCACTACCACGGCAAAACGCTCTCCGGCCTCTAGTTCCACCGGTTTGTTCAGTTCCACTGTATAATAACCGCTGTTCTTCTGCCAGCCGGATTTTACCCATCTCATCCGGGCAAAGGAGGAGGTATCCTCAAAATCCTCCACCACGTAGATCTGATAAGAAGTATTCCGGTCCGTAGCGTAAAAGCCCACCGCCTCCAAAGCTTCCGCTCCCTGGGCGGTATATACATTGGCAAAATAACAGCTCTCGGTCTCATACCCCTGCTGCCCCTGCCATCCGCACACATCAGTCTGGTAAATGGAATCGTAATTGTCTGCCGCTTCCACCCGTGTGTAGGCCACTCCGCCCTGAAGAATGTTGGGGTCCTCATAGGATACGTAAAAAATCCCCTCATCCCCGAAATCTTCTCCCCAACTATTCTGGCAGATGTAGGCTCCGTCACCCTCCGGCTGTATCTTAAAATTTTCCTTTGGGAAATTATCATCCCAGCCCAGAATCAGCACATCATGAATGGCCGTCTCCTTCTGAGGATAATAGTAGGCCGCCGCTTCCTCGTTATAATAGTTCAAAGACTGGGAGGTAGTCCTGCGATCCAGATATAAAGAGGTCTGCACTGGCCCAAACTGCCGGATCATCTCCTTGATCTCGTCCCGGCTCATATTCTCCAGCAGCTGCATCTCCTGCACATGGACCCGGGCAGACAGCCCATCCGGGGAGACCCCGTCCCCATAGGGATCCTCCTCCTCCAGCACAGGTCCGTACCATCCGCTCAGATAGGCCATAGCCATCATATAGTCTCCCCCATCATTTTGGGTGATGGAAAAGCCATTGTTTAAAGACATATGATCTGCGGAAAAAACCAGATGCTCCTCTGGCATCAGGGCCGCCTCCAGGGCGGATGTCACCACCAGCGCCCAGCAGGTTCCCAGACTTCCCTGGCTCTTAATCACCGGCACCTTGCCCTCCTCCCTGGCATCATACCGGTGCGGAAGCTCTCGAGGCACCCAGTCTGCGGCTGCCGCCAGCGTCAGCTCTTCCTCCTGCGCCTCCCTCATTTCAACTCCGGAGGCAGCCAGAAGAGAGTTCTCCTCCCGTTTCTGGACCGGAAGTCCGGTCTGCTCCGCTCCAAACGCAAAGGGGGCCTTCCCGGCCAGCAGGATCAGAAGCCATCCCAGTATCAGAGCTTTCTTTTGTCCTTTTCTGCCTGTTGTCCTCAAGTTATCCTTCCCTTCCTCTGTCCGGCTGCGTATCAGTCCGTTTTCCTGTCCCGCTGCTTTGGCGGCCGGGGACCCTGGAACTGATAGTAATAGGTCTTCAGCATTCCATTGTATATCTTCCGGTTCTTATCCGCTTTCCTGCCAATATATTTTTCAGCCTGATCGTAGGAGGTAATCACATATTTAGACCAGGTATCCAATCTTCGGAACGCCTCTCCCATCTCCCCGTAGAGAACGGGCAGGTTTTTTCTGTCCTCAATCCGCTCGCCGTAGGGCGGATTGGTAATGATGAAACCGTATGGCTTCGGATGGCTCAGCTGGGCCACCGGGCGCTGTTGGAAATGGATTTTCCCCTCCACTCCGGCCCTTTTCGCATTTTCCCGGGCTGCCTTCACCACAGCGCCGTCGATATCATACCCCTGGATGTCAGTCTCAATGGTCTCGTCCACCATCTCCCGGGCCTCCTCTCTGGCATTGCTCCAGAGTCTTTCCGGAATCAGATTCTTCCACTGCTGGGCCAAAAAAGCGCGGTTCATGCCCGGCGCCATCCGGCAGGCCATCATGGCCGCCTCAATGGGAATAGTGCCGCTGCCGCAGAAAGGATCCACCAGAATCCGGTTCCCCTTCCAGGGTGTCAGCAGGATCAGGGCCGCCGCCAAGGTCTCCGTGATAGGCGCCTTGGACGTCATCAGCCGGTATCCCCGTTTGTGCAGGGAGGTTCCTGTGGTATCCAGCCCCACCGTCACCTCATCTTTCATCAGAAAAACCCGCAGCGGATAGGAAGCGCCGCTCTCCTCAAACCAGGAGATTCCATAGCGGCTCTTCAGGCGCTCCACCATAGCCTTTTTCATCACGGACTGAATATCTGTGGGACTAAACAGCTTACTCTTCACCGAGGCCGCCTTGGTGACCCAGAATTTTCCGTCCCGGGGCACATACTCCTCCCAGGGGAGGGCCTTTGTCCCCTCAAACAGCTCGTCGAAGGTTTCCGCGTGAAACTGTCCCACCTTCAGGAGAATCCGGTCTGTGGTGCGCAGAAATACATTTCCGTAGCAGACAGCCTCCATATCCCCCAGAAAGGTAACCCGTCCATCCTCCACCTGGCTGATCTCATAGCCCAGATCTAAAATTTCCTTTTTCAGAACCGCCTCCAGTCCAAAATGGCAGGGAGCAATCAGTTCCACCAGCTTCATGCCTCATCCTCCAGCTGTATTGACGCGATCTCGTTTCCTTCAAAATCTTTTATCACAAACCGTCCATCTGACAGCATGGCGTAGCTTGGCACATTCCCGCCCTTGGGGATGGAAACGGAACCGGGATTGAGCAGGATATAGTCCTCCCTCCGTTCCGCCGTCAGAATATGGGTATGGCCGTGCAGAAGAATATCCCCCTTCTTCATGGGCGGCAGATTTTCCGCATTGTACACGTGTCCGTGGGTGGCATAGATTACCTTGTTTTTCAGAGGAAGCAGGCAGTAATCCGCCATCACCGGAAACTGAAGCACCATCTGGTCCACTTCCGCTTCGCAGTTTCCCCTCACTGCGTAGATCTCATTTTTGTACTCATTGAGCATGGCAATCACTTCCTTGGGGGCGTACTCCCTGGGAAGATCGTTGCGGGGTCCATGATACAGAATGTCGCCCAAAAGCAGCATCCGTTCCGCCCCTTCCTTCTGATATGTATCCAACATCTTTCTGCAGTAATATGCGGAACCGTGAATATCCGACGCCACAAATAATTTCATTCGCTCTCCTCCTTGGCATAACTAATACTATTATTTTAACGTAAACCCGGCGAAAAGCAATCCCTAATATTTTCTATCGGCAAAACTTTCTTCTATACTGATAACGTTTTTCATCCTTTTTCCCATTAAAATGGGGATGCCGCAGCCGCTTCCGCGGTTCTCGCCACATCCCCTTCTCACAAGTTTCTATCGAAACGCTTTCCTCCGCGCTTCTATCCTATCAGGCTCTGGTGCCGCTCACCAGATAAGGCCCCCGGTAGGCGTGAAGACCACCCACTACGGTTTTGACCCGGTAATTTCTGGCCGCCAGTTCTCTGGCCGCTGCCATACTCACAGAGCCCCGGCTGCAGTACAGCACCAGCTCCCGGGAGGGATCATAGGGGATCTGCCCTATCCCTTCCTCATAGGGCAGATTCACTGCCCCCATAATATGACCGGCCCGGTATTCCTCCGGAGAGCGAAGATCAACTACAACTGCCCGGCCCTCCCGCACATAGCGGTCCAGGGCTTTTGCAGGAATCGCCTCAAAATCCATAAAAAACTCCTTTTTTCTATCATATGATACCGGAGTGTGGAAAGTCAGAGTAATGTCAGAAGTTTCAGAAAACACCAGGCGGGGGAACGGCTTTTCAACCGTTCCCCCGCCTGTTCTTATGACAAGTGATGAATTAATACTCCGAATCCTGCTCGTTGTATGCGTCGTAGCAGCTGCCCGCAGTGGACTTGTTTCCAGTCCTGTTGCTGCTTTTATTCTTGGACTGGCCATTCTGCTCATTCATATTTTTGTTTCTGGTCTGCACATTTTTGTCATTGCAGTTCTCGCTGTTATAGCTGTTCTGACTCTGATTTCTAGTATTCTTTGTCAT
>DBFBJF010000063.1:0-5453 GCA_048203265.1 Candidatus Merdiplasma sp. | reverse complement strand
AGATAATCCGATGATAATTAACAGCCATTCTGCCAAACCCACTTTTCTTTCACCTCCAGACCATTCCAGTTTACTCGTTTCGACAAATTTTTGCAAAATACAACTTGAAAAAAATGTATAAAAAAAACTACATTTTGGATCAAATGTAGTTTTTTTCTCTACGTTTCCTGTTTTTCTGTATTACTCAAACCGCACAATCTCCCGGCGCAGCCTGCCGATGATTTTCTTCTCCAGCCTGGAGATATAGGATTGGGAGATTCCCAGCAGGTCGGCCACCTCTTTCTGGGTTTTCTCTTTCCCGTCCATGGTATTTAATCCAAACCGCAGCTTCACTATAGTCTGTTCCCGCTTGGAAAGCTTGGAGATAGCCCGGTTCAGCACCTTGTGCTCCGCCTCCGTTTCCATATCCCGGTAGATCACATCCTCGTCTGTCCCCAAAATATCGGAGAGCAGCAGCTCATTCCCGTCCCAATCCACATTCAGGGGTTCGTCGATGGACACCTCCAGCCTGGTCTTACTATTTCTTCGCAGATACATGAGAATCTCATTTTCGATGCACCGGGAGGCATAGGTGGCCAGTTTAATGTTCTTATCCGGCTTAAAGGTATTGATCGCCTTAATCAATCCAATGGTTCCGATGGAAATCAGATCCTCCACTCCCACTCCTGTATTATCAAATTTTTTTGCTATGTACACCACCAGTCTCAAATTGTGCTCAATCAGGGACGACCTTGCCCGGCTGTCCTCCGTTCCGCCCAGCTGTTCGATCATCTCCGCTTCCTGCTCGGCGTCCAGGGGCGCCGGCAGTACCTCCGCCCCGCCGATATAATGGGTTTCACTCTGCCTCTGAAACAGAAAACCTCCCAGGCTGTTTACAATCTGAAATTGAAAGCGGCCCGGCATCACGACTTTTGCTACCATAGATTTTTCCTCCCTGCTGTCTGTTCTTTTAGCCTGCGCATATCTGCAACGGATTTAAAATCATCTGGTACCGGCCAGCCCGGCTTAAGCGTTCGCCGCTGACGGCCAGCACCGGATGAACAATCCTGATTTCTTTCCCTTTGTATTTGACATACATGGCATCGATGACAATCCCCATCATCCAGCCGTTCTCCGTTCCCACGGTGCGATAGGGAATATACAGATACCCGTTCCTCTCCTGCTGTATCCGGCGAAATCGCCGCAGTTTTTCTGCCTCCTGCCGATCCAGAATACTTACCGGTCTTCCCGTCAACGGCTCTGTCAGATGATTGCCCGTATCAATCAATCCTGTCAGCACCCATCTGTCCCCCTGATCCTCCAGAGTGATCTCGGTCCGGTATTCCTCCAGTACCATACGCTCCCTCTGCCTGTCAATCATTCTGTCCATGGCTGTGTAGCCAAGGGCTGCCGCCAACAAGACCGGCGGCTCCCATATGGAAAAAATAATCTGTAACAGTCCGCCAAAAAAAGCGGCCGCAGCAAGCAGATATAAGGTCCCTCTGCATACTTCTTTCCAGTTTCTGCACTTTAGTCCCACCGCCGCCAAAGGGATGGCGGACAGGATCCGTATCCCCCCGGCAAACGGCCAGCCGCCGAAAGGCCGAAAAAAAATAACTGCACACATCGCGGCAGTTCCCACCAGGGAGGTAAGCCAGATCCGTCGCCAGGAAATGGCTCTGTTCATGAGTTTTGCACAAATCTTCTGCAGAAATACCGTGATCACCAGGTTCTCCAGAAACAGCTGATCTATGTAAACTTCATAATACAAAAAATCCCCCCGCAGTCTGCCCGTGTTCAGTTCTTTTTTCTGAACACATTATAGACCACAGAGGGGATCTTATTTTGTCAAATCAGCGCGGTATTTTCTTTTTTTTATTCGACATCTTCCGACAATATCCGCAGAAACCCGGCCAGCTGACTTGCTGGGATCTGCCCCGGGGCGGGGGACCGGCCTGCCGTGCCAAAGGTGATGGCAGACCCGTCAAAGCCGGCTCCCACCCGGGTGATGGTACCCAGGCCTCCCATAGCCATGGTGACAAAAGGCCGGTCCGCATATCGCTCTTTCATACTGACGGAAACCTCCAACAACCGCAGCACATCCTCCCGGCAGTTTGGCATCACCGCCAGCTTGGAAATGTCTGCCCCCAGGCTCTGCATGTTCCGCAGAGTCCCAAGCATTTTTTCGGTTTCCGGGGTTTTTTCAAAATCGTGACTGGAGGCCAGAACGTATGCCCCCCGTCCGTGGATCCGCCGGATCAGCTCCTGAACAGGCTCCGATCCCCGGCCGATTTCCACATCCACCAGATCCACAAGGCCGCTTCCCGCAGCCCATTCTGTTAAGGCCGCATACTGCTCCCAGGAGATGAAGCGTTCTCCTCCCTCCAGGGCTGTCCGGAAGGTAAACAGAAGGGGCTTCTCTCCGGCCTCTGCGCGAATTCTCTGCAATGCGCTCCGCATTTCCTCCAGATCGTCCAGTGCCTCGTAGAAATCCACCCGCCACTCTGCCAGATCCCAGGGTACTCCCTTCAAATCCGCCAGTGCTCTTTCCAGATCCGCGGAATCTTTTGCCACCAGCGGTACACAGATCTTGGGAAGCCCGCTGCCGATTACTGTATTTCTTATGATGACTGTCTGTTTCTCCATCAGCTTCTCCTCCTTACGTCAGTTCAAACATGCCATAGTACAGCTGATAATATTTCCCTTTTTGTTCCAGCAAATCATCGTGATCTCCCCGCTCCACAATCTGTCCCTGCTCCAGCACCATAATGGCATTGGCGTTTCGCACCGTGCTGAGCCGGTGAGCGATCACGAACACGGTCCGGCCCTCCATCAGGCCGTCCATCCCCTTCTCAATCAGCGCCTCTGTGCGGGTATCCACAGAGGAGGTGGCCTCATCCAAAATCAGCACCGGGGGATCCGCCACCGCGGCTCTGGCAATAGCCAGGAGCTGTCTCTGTCCCTGAGAAAGATTAGCCCCGTCTGCTGTCACCATAGTGTCATATCCCTGGGGCAGACGTCGGATAAAAGAATCCGCATTGGCAATTTTGGCTGCTCTCACCACCTCATCCATGGTGGCGTCCAGCTTACCGAACCGAATATTGTCCGCCACGGTTCCGGTAAACAGATGGGTATCCTGCAGCACGATCCCCAGGGACCGGCGCAGCGCCGCCTTTTTGATCCTGCGCACATCGATGCCGTCATAGACCACGCTGCCGCCCTGCACATCGTAAAACCGGTTGATCAGATTGGTGATGGTGGTTTTCCCGGCCCCTGTGGAACCCACAAAAGCGATCTTCTGGCCCGGCTTGGCGTAGAGGCTCACATCCTTCAACACCGGATGCCCCGGCTCATAGCCGAAATCCACATGGTCGAACCGCACATCGCCCCTGAGGGGAATGAGCGTTCCATCCTCCTCCATCCAGGCCCAGGAGCCTGTCTTTTCCGCGCAGCGCTCCAGTTTTTCTCCACGGCGGCGCACATTCACCAGATCCACCGTCCCCTCATCCGTCTCCGGCTTCAGATCCAGAACGCCGAACACGCGCTCCGCGCCGGCCAGCGCCGCCAGAAGAAAATTGCTCTGCTGGGTAAACTGGTTGATGGGCATGGCTGCCTGGCGGACAAATACCAGATAGCTGGCCAGACTGCCCACATCCGTCTGTCCCCGCAGAGCCATCAGGCCACCCAGCACGGCCACAATGGCATAATTGATATAAGAAATACTCACCACTGCGGGAACCATCGTAGCCGCGTAGCTCTGGGCCCCTGTTCCGGCCCGGCGGAGGATCTCATTCTTTTTGCGGAATTCTTCCAGCCCCGCCTGCTCGTGATTGAACACCTTCACCACTTTCTGTCCGGCAATCATTTCCTCAATGTATCCGTCCAGATCTCCCAGGCTCTCCTGCTGTCTGCTGTAGTATTTTTTGCTTCTCCTGCCGCTGAATCGGATGTAAAGAAACATAACAATATAACACACCACCACGATCAGAGATAGCCGCCAGTTTAAGACAAACAGCAGCACCAGTGTGCCGGCGATCTGGATGAAGCTTTGGATTACCATGGCAAAGCTGTTGTTCAGAGCGTCCGAGATGGTATCCACATCATTGGTGAACAGTCCCATCACCTCGCCGTGACGATTTGTGTCAAAAAAGGACAAGGGAAGCGTCTGCAGATGGGCGAACAAATCCCTCCGTATATCGTAAAGCACTTTCTGAGCCGCCCACACCATGGTCTGGGTGTACCCCAGGGCAGAAGCAGCCCCGCAGATATAAATGACCGCTGTCACCGCCACCCCGCGTACCAGATCCATCAGATCTCCCTGAACCAGATGGTTGACAATGGGCCGTATCATATAAGTTCCCAGCAGATTTGCCAGAGCGCTGATCGTCACAAGAACCGCCACCACCAGAAGAAGAAACCTGTGGCGTCCCATGTAGGAGAGGAGCACTTTCAACGTATGCTTTAAGTTTTCCGGCCGTTTTCCGCTAAACTGTCTCGCTGCCATTCTCCTGGCCTCCTTTCATCTGGGTATGATAGATTTCCTGATAGATGGGATCATGTTCCAAAAGTTCCCTGTGAGTACCCACCGCATGAATCTTTCCATCTTCCATAATCACAATTTGATCCGTGTGGATCACCGAAGTGACCCGCTGGGCGATGACAATCTTTGTCACATTCTTCAGTTTCCCCAGGGCCTCCCGGATCTTCCGCTCTGTGGCCGTATCCACTGCGCTGGTTGAATCGTCAAAGACCAGCACCTTGGCGTCGCACAGCAGGGCTCTGGCAATGCACAGCCGCTGCTTCTGGCCTCCGGAAATGTTGGTGGCGCCCTGTCCCAGATCTGTATCCAGGCCTTTGGGCATCCGCTCCAGAAACTCATCCGCGCAGGCTGCCCGGCAGGCCGCCCACAGGGTCTCGTCATCCGCATCGGGATTGCCCCATTTTAAATTATCCCGAACCGTTCCGGAAAACAGCAGATTCTTTTGCAGAATGATCCCCACGCTGTCCCGCAGAGACTTCAGGTCATACTGGCGCACATCCAAACCGCCCACCCGAACCGTTCCTTCCGTGGCGTCATACAGCCTGGGAATCAGCTGCACCAACGTGGTCTTGGCGGATCCGGTTCCCCCCAGGATTCCCACCGTCTGGCCGGCCGGGATATGCAGCGTCACATCACGAAGCGCGTACTCTTTGGCATCCGCATGGTACTTGAAGGACACATGCTCAAAGTCCACGCTGCCGTCTCGCACCTCAGTTTTACCGTCTTCGGGGGAGGTAAGCAGGATCTCCTCATCCAGGACCTGACAGATTCTTCTGGCGCTGGCCAGAGATCTGGTGAGAAGCAGAAACACATTGGCAATCATCATCAGCGAATTGATTACCTGCATCACGTAGCTTAAAAATCCGGTCAGATCTCCCACCTCCAGGCTGCCCGCCCGGATCATATTGCCGCCAAACCACAGGATGCATACCAC
>DBFBJF010000062.1:0-4225 GCA_048203265.1 Candidatus Merdiplasma sp. | reverse complement strand
TGTACCTGCGGATGGAGGACGGCTCCGGAAGCGTGGGGATTGGGGACTGCATTGCGTCCATCAGCGGCCAGGCCATGGTGGCGGCTGCGGCGTGGGACGGCAGGATCGATATTGAGGAAACGGCGGCTCTGTTTTCTGTGGGCGGCGGCCTGCAGGGGAAGAGTGTGACGGATGTGATAGCAGTGGAAACGATGGAACTGGTGCAGAAAAGCTATTCGGATACACTGACGGCAAAGCCGAAGATCGGGGCGTTCTGCCGGCCGGTGACGCTGCCGGTATCTGGTGATTCAGAATGATGGGAGGAAAATGGACATGATTTTAAAAGGCGTGATGACAATCGAACTGACGGACGCGAATACCGGGGCGGTGGAAACAGTCACGGAGGAGAACATGATCACAGAGTCCGTTAATAACATCCTGGGGCTAAACCCTATGGGGATTTTTTTCGCGGCAACCGGGGAGTATGATGATGCGGTCCTATGGAATGGGAACCTTCTTCCCATCTGCCCCAACATGATCGGCGGCATTCTGCTCTTTTCCGAAGCGCTGACGGAGGATGAGGAACTGCTGTATGAAAGTTCCGATAACCTGCCGGTGGCTTACGCTTCCAACAATGTCAATTCTACGGCGAACCTGGCCCGGGGGAGCCTGAACCTGACGGAGAGCATGGCTCTTTCCAACGGCTATAAGTTTGTGTGGGAATTTACGCCCAACCAGGGAAACGGGACGATCGCGGCGGTGGCGCTGACCAGCGCCTTGGGCGGGCAGAATGGTTTTGGAAGCCTTGTGGGGGATGCCAGCGCCTTTCTTCAGCTAAAGGCGGCGGATATCGGGTCCATCCCGGATGCCAATAAAATGGTGTTGTTCGAGGCGGTGGAGATGGATTTCGAGAACAGCCTGCTGTATTCCATCACCTTTGAGAATGCGGGCGTCCGGATCCGGAAGCTGCGGATCCCGGTGTTTTCCATCGGGCTAAATGAGAAGCTGGACGATTCCACTTATACCGTCCTGGAGGATGAGGTGCTGACGCCGGAGACTTTTGAATTTTTGGGAAGCTATACCAAGTACGGGGAATTTATGGACGGGCAGGACGGATACTGGTACGGGTTCTCCAATGAGGAAAATTCCTCCGGGGATGCTGCGATGCTCTGGATCAAGATTTCCAAAACAGATTATTCCTTCACAGAGGGGCAGTGGACGCTGTCTAACGCCAAGCTGATGGATGTGGGGAACCGGGAGAACAGCACCTTTGCGGAACGGGTGGTGAAATGCTGTGTCCGGGGCGGGTATCTGTATGTGCCAGCCTATGATAAAAAGGGAATTTATAAGATTAATCTGTCCAATTCCACGGATGTGACACTGATCAATTTCGGATTTACCTCTAAATGGAAGCCCCTTTGTGAGACCGGCTCCTGTGAACTGTATCTGACACTGGTCGGGGATCTGATCATCGGCGGGGATTTCCAGATCACGGCGGAGGATACGGTGATACAGACCCAGGGAAGTGTGCGGCTCAATAACGCTGCGACGCCCCTGTTCCAGTACAAGAATTTCCTGTTTGGATGGGGCGGCAGCTATGGCAATGAGTATCGGACAGCTTATCTGCTGACACCGTATCTGGCGTCCATCAATAACCTTTCCTCAGCGGTGGTGAAGACGGTGGATAAGACTATGAAGATCACCTACACGCTGACGGAGGAGTAAGGGGGATTAGCGGCGGCGCTTTGGGGAGTCCCCGGAGATGAGGATGTATTCCTGCTGTGGCTCTGCTACACGCTGGAGTTCCTGGTTTTCTTTTTCCAGCCGGAATTGGAGGCTTCGGATTTCAGCGGCTTTGCTGTCCAACTCCTTCTGGGCCTCCCTGCGCTGTTTTTCAGCCAGTTCCGTTTCGGTCATTGGGCGGATACACAGGGAACCTTCCCCATATTCGACCACGATGGTATTTCCGATGGAAAAGCCAAGTTCTTCCAGCCAGCGCCCCTCCATCTGAATTTTCGGGACCTGTGTATAGGAACCACCGGAAAGGCGGCTGGTGTATGCGACTTTGATATGTTTCTTGTTCATGAGCGTACCTCCTGTTCGTCTGTTTTGTGGTGTTTCCTGGGGCGTTTCCGATAAGACCCTTCCCTGCCAAGCCAATAGATGTCATGGGACCGAATCTGCCGGAGACAGCAGGGAAGCGTAGCTCCATGCCCGTGTTCATGGTAAGGGGTTCCTCTGTGATGGGTGTGATAGATCCGGCAGTTTCTGAAACGTGGGTATTCCTCCAGAAGGATATGCCAGCAGTGGCCGGTGTTGTTTGACTGGAGCGTCACGGCGCTTCCATGTAATGCGATGATGGAAAAATAGACGGGGTCAATGGCGTTCAATTCCTTTGGCGTAAACATTTTTTCCTCCTTCCTGCCAAGGGCTTTTGGTGATTGTATTTATCACTCTATCTGGCAGGAATAGCAACCTGATTCTGTGCCATAAACTACACAAATCTCCGCAATGGAGATTGTGCAGCTTAGACACTTCACATAGCAACCTGCAGGCAGGCGCTCAGAGATGGGCGTCTTTTCTTATGGAACGAAAGCGAGGTATTTGTAATGAAAGAATTTTGGAACATGGTCCAGATGGTATTTGCCGCTGTGGGCGGATGGCTGGGGTATTTCCTTGGCGGCAATGACGGGCTGCTGATCGCCCTGGTGCTTTTTGTGGCGGTGGATTACCTGACCGGCGTGATGTGCGCTGTTTCTGATAAGACCTTATCCAGCAATGTAGGTTTTAAAGGCATCTGCAGAAAGGTGCTGATCTTCCTCCTGGTGGGAATCGCCAATATCCTGGATGTCCATGTCATTGGCACCGGGTCGGTGCTGCGGACGGCGGTGATCTTTTTCTATATTTCCAATGAAGGCGTGAGCCTTTTGGAGAATGCGGCGCACTTAGGCTTGCCGGTGCCGGGGAAGATCAAGGATGTCCTGGAACAGCTCCATGACCGGGCGGAAAAAACAGAAACGGAGGAGAAATGAGATGAAGTTAGTACAGAGCATTTTGACGAAAAATCCCTGCTATACGGCAGGAAGAAAGATCACAGTCAAGGGGCTGATGCTCCATTCGGTGGGATGTCCCCAGCCGAAGGCGTCTGTGTTTATCAATAGCTGGAACAGCCCGTCCTATGACAATGCCTGTGTGCATGGTTTTATTGACGGCAATGACGGCACAGTGTATCAGACCCTCCCCTGGAACCACCGAGGCTGGCACTGCGGTTCCGGCAGCAAAGGCAGCGGAAACAATACCCATATCGGAGTGGAGATGTGTGAGCCTGCGTGTATCCGGTACACGTCAGGCTCAAACTTTACCTGTTCCGATCTGTCCACGGCAAAGGCTGTGGCAAAACGCACTTATGATGCGGCAGTGGAACTGTTCGCCATGCTGTGCAAGCAGTACAATCTGAATCCGACCGCAGACGGTGTGATCGTCAGCCACCGGGAGGGCTACAGCCGTGGGATTGCCTCCAACCATGGCGATCCGGAGCATCTCTGGAACGGCCTTGGTATGGGATATACCATGGATGGATTCCGTAAGGCAGTGAAGGCTGCCATGGGTGGAAGCACGGCCGGAGGCGGTTCTTCTTCTGGCAGCGGTGGTTCTGGGATTTCTGGGTTCCCAGCGGTTCCCTTTACGGTAAAGGTACTCATTCCGGATCTGAACTATCGGTCTGCCCCGTCCATGAGTGGAAGTGTAAAGGGCCAGACGGGAAAAGGGGTCTTTACCATTGTGGAAGTAAAAAATGGCTGGGGACGTTTGAAGAGCGGAGCAGGCTGGATTTATCTGGAGAACCCGTCCTACTGTACGGTGCAGTCCTCTGGTTTCGGAGGCAGTTCTTCCAGTGACTCTTTTCTGGTACAGGTATCCGCCACAGACCTGAACATCCGGAAAGGTCCGGGAACCAACTATGGAACTACTGGAAAGTACACGGGAAAAGGAACCTTCACGATTGTGGAGACCCGATCCGGACAGGGCTCCAAAGCCGGATGGGGGAAACTGAAATCCGGAGCCGGATGGATCAGTCTGGATTATGCTAAACGAGTGTAAAAGAAAGTGAAAAGTGCCGGGCAGGAGAGAAACAATCTTCTGTCCGGCAAAATTTCTGCAAAGGATAAGTTTGGCGAGAGTGGAAGCAAAAAACGGTGGAAATGGTGAAACTGCTTGACTTTCAGGGGCTTTAGAGTGATAGATAGAC
>DBFBJF010000061.1:0-4676 GCA_048203265.1 Candidatus Merdiplasma sp. | reverse complement strand
ACCTCCTACTTCCCATACCCAATCCTGGGATCCAGCCATGCATAAACCAAATCCAATACAATATTGGCCACAAGCACCACAATAGCAATCAACACAGTAACACCCATAATCAGATCATAATCTCTGGTATTGATGGCTGTGATCATCAAGCTTCCAATTCCAGGCCAGGCAAAAATCTGCTCCGTTACCACGGCCCCGCCTACCAGGAAGGGGATGTTCAAACCGATTGTAGTCACGATGGGAATCCATGCATTTCGCAGGGCATGGAAGACAACCACCCGGAATTCTGAAATTCCCTTTTGCCGTGCCGTTTTTATATACTCCTCATTCATTACTTCCATCACGCTTCCGCGAGTTTGCTTGATAAAATTTCCCATCATCTGCACGCAAAGCACCGCCACCGGAAGTATCATGTGACGAATCAGATCTATGATGCCCTGGTCGCCGCCTGTGGTGTACATTCCCTGGGCCGGAAGCCAGTTCAGCTTTGCCGCGAAAAAATAAACGCAAATCAAACTAATGAAGAAATTGGGGACGGAAGCACCCACAAAAGATACCACGGAAGAAATGTTATCCCAGACAGAGTAGGGCTTATAAGCAGCCATAACGCCCAGGGGAATCGATATCAGAATCGATACAACCAGCGAGGACACCGTCAGCAGCAGGGACGAAGGAATGCGCTCCATAATCATATTCCAGATGGGCTGCTGCGTTCTTGTAGAGATTCCCAGATCTCCCTGAAGCAGGTTCAGCAGCCAATGTCCATACCTTACAATGATAGGCTGATCCAATCCATATTGCTGAATAGCTGCCTCATACGCTTCCTGAGTCATATTAGACTGGGATGCCATAACATCCACTACATTTCCGGGTGCCAGACAGGAGAGGGTATATACGATAATTGTAATTCCAAGAAAAATCGGCACCGCAATCAAAATCCTCTTAAGTATATATTTTGCCATATCTCTTTGTACTCCTTTCTCTCAACTGTTTTTCATGTCAAATTAGTAAAAAAGCCCCTATGCGGGGCTCCTTAGCCTGTGGTTTCTTTCACTTCTTCATTTCTTCTCTTCAAGCCCAACATTTTCTGTCTAATTGACGGCAGCACCGCTCTTCATCGTCCCGGCCTTCCGATCGCATCCCAATCCACATCCTCACAGGATTCGGTGGGATAGATCACTCCTTCTTTCATCACAAATCCGCAGTCCAGCAAAGCGTACGGATCCGTCATCAAATCTCTTTTCCATGCGGAAATATCAGCCAGCTTCCCCGGTTCCAGAGTTCCTATTTTATCATCCAGCTGCAAAATTTGAGCATTCACCTGAGTGGCCGCATGCAGGGTACGGAATGTCCCCATTCCGCTTTCCATCCACGCTTTGAACTCATATCCACTCTCATAATTTTGGTGAGTTGCTACCATATCTGTTCCATAACCAAGTTTACATCCGCAGTTCTTGATTACTTCCCTTCCTGCCTGAAGTTTGTCTTTGTAATACTCCAGTTTAATCCTGTATTCTTCCTGCTTTGTCTTTATCAAAACAGGATCATAATGTACTGCTTCCTCATATGGGCAAAAAGTGGGAACAATATAAACCCCTCGCTCTTCCACCAAATTTGCTGTCTCCTCATCCATCAGAGAACAGTGTTCCAAGCCATCAATCCCATATTCCACCAGCTTTCGAATATGTTCCGGACTATATACATGAGCAGTCACGGTTTTCCCCCACTCATGAGCGGTATCAATGATCGCTTTCATTTCTTCATCATTGAGCTGCTGCTGAGAAGGATTATCATATGGCGTAAAGAAACCTCCTGTTGCCATGATCTTAATAAAATCAGCTCCGTACTTAATTTCCTCTCGAACTGCGTTAACAAAAAAATCTTTTCCTGCTCCCAGAGTAAGCCTCAGATTTTGAGCAATTCTTCCCATTTCTGGATTTCTGACGAATCCCTGAGAAAGGTCCCCGTGGCTGCCCGCTGCGCAGAGAAAGCGCGGAGCCGCCACAATTCGGCATCCGGCCAGGTAGCCCTTTTCAATCCCCCGCTTTACATCCAGAACGCCCATACCATTGGAGGTAATTCCCCCCGTATGCCGCACAGTGGTAAATCCTCTTGACAAGGCTTTCTGCGCAGTCCGGATCACCGCAATGGTCTTGGCTTCCTCCGAGGTGGTGTACACTTCCTCACGAATCGTATGCCAGTCGATATAATCCATATGCATATGAGCATCAATCATTCCCGGTGTCACCGCAGCGTCAGACAGATCAATCATCTGAGCTGACTCCGGACACTCGAATTCCGGCCCCACTTTTTCGATCTTGTCATTCTTTACCAGAATAGACCAGTTTTCTTTCCATTCAGGATCAATTCCATTATACAGTTTCCCGCACTTCAGATAGAACATTGTATTTTTATTCATTAATCATTCCACCCATCCGCACAATTTTTTTGAAATTATTTCAATTTTGTCAAAACATCTTTTATACTATACCATAATCCTTTATGTTTATCCACATTTTTTTATATTTCCTAAAAAAATTAGAGTATCCGTTTTTCGAACAGCATTCCCAAATTTTTCATTTCCTCAACAATTTCCGGTATACACATACCTGAGATACTTTGCTCCAATCTCCCGCAGCCGGTATACGCGCTCCACCTCCGTGGCTTCCCTGTCCGTCATCCGGTATCTGGGGAAGAAACGGGTTACATGAAGCGGAATCTCCCTGTCTACGGAGGCAATCCACTTGGCCTCCCGCTCCATCTCCTCCTGGGAATCATTTTCTCCTGGAACAATCAGTGTGGTCAGCTCCACGTGGCAGTCTCTGGACGCCCTCTCTATGAAACGTTTCACCGTCTCCAGATCTCCTCCCAGTTTTTGATAATACCTGTCGGTAAACCCCTTCAGATCGATGTTCATCGAATCGATCCACGGCAAAATTTCTTCCAGCACCGGCAGTTCCGCAAAGCCGTTAGTGACCAGCACCGTCTTCATTCCCCGTTCCTGTACCAGTTTGGACGCATCCCGGACAAACTCATAGCCCACCAGGGGCTCATTGTAAGTGAAAGCCACGCCCAGATTTCCATAATCCCTGTATCGGTATGCCAGGCCGGCCAGCTCTTCCGGGGAAATCTCCCGATATTGACTCTGCTCCTGTCCCACCATGGAAATCTCATAATTCTGGCAGAAGGGACAGGACAGATTGCACCCGAAGCTGCCCACAGAGAGAATGGGGTTTCCCGGATAGAACCGGCGCAATGGCTTTTTCTCAATGGGATCCAACCTCAACGAGGTGAGCTTCCCATAATTTGCGCAGACAATCCGTCCTCTTTCATTTTTTCTCGCGTGACATCTGCCATACTGCCCCTCCGCCAGCGCGCAGTGATGGGGACAGACCGGGCAGACCGCCCGGCTTCCTGTGCCATAGAAATTTCCACATTGATCTTTTTCTGTCAAAAATGTCTCACCACCTCAAACCGTTCCAGACGAACGTCCCCGGCATCCTCCAGGATGCCTGCCTTTCTCTTGGCAATGGCAATCTGCTCCTCCACAGTGTCCACACCCTCCAGGTTGGGAAGCAGAAGCCCTCTCCTGGATCCCCGGCTCACAACCACTCCGTACCGCTTCACATCCAGATCGGCCTGGGAAAATATTTCTTCTGTCTCTCCCAGCACATCCACACTGTAGGTCAGACGCTCCAGCTCTTCCGGCTCCACTGGCCGGAACCTGGGATCCTTTACGGCGGCGCTGACTCCATTTTCCACGATCTCCTCCGCAATATTTTCCCGCACCGGGGAGATGGTTCCAATACAGCCCCGAAGCCGTCCCTCCTCTTTCAGGGAGACAAACACGCCAGCTCTGTTTTGGTACATTTCCTCCGGCAGTCCCTCCGGAATACCGCATTTCTGTCCGGTGCGCACAAAGGTCTCCACGGCCCGGCGGGCCAGGCTCACATAGGGATCCTCCGCCCGCTTCCTGCGCTCTGCCTCCGTCCGCGCCTTCCGCTCGTACTGTCTCAGGAAATCCCGCTGGGGCGCGCTGCCCGCCACCTCATAGGTGCAGATCCCGTATCCCACCCCAAAGGGACCCTCATGGGACAGTTTCCGGGCCTTCACCTCCAGGCAGTCCAGAGTTCCGGCCATAATCAGGAAGGATCGGTGTCCGCATTCCGCCGCCCTGTCACAGAATTCCTCGGTAAAATCAAACAGTTCTCCGAAGGCTCCTCGCCCCATCACATCCATGATCCGCCGGTCATATTCCGGCCCTTCCTTCTGGAAGCCGTAGGGACCATCCTCTTTCAGCTTGTGAGACAGATCACCGCTTCCGATCACTGCGATTTTTCTGCCCAACATTGCAGCCGTCCGCTGAATGCACTGCCCCAGCTGATAATGTGCAGAAAAGGGAAGCCCGGACAGTCCGATTCGCACCACCATATAATCCGCAGCGTACTGATTCAGAAACCACAGCGGAATCATGGTTCCATGATCCAGCTGGCGGTCCCTCTCCCCCTGCGTCCCCGCGGGGATCCCCTGATCCATGGCCTCCCGGGACAGGACATTCACGAATTCCCGGTCATACTGCACCTTCACCCTGGTCTGGGGAGCTCCAAACCGTGCAAAGCTTCCCTCCGCCTCCTTTCCGGGAGAAATATGATAATAATCGGCATACATCACGGAGT
>DBFBJF010000060.1:0-3705 GCA_048203265.1 Candidatus Merdiplasma sp. | reverse complement strand
TCTGTTCTTTTTTTCAGTTCATTTTCTGTTTTATGTTAAAATTTTGATTTCATCATCCTCAACCAAAATCGCCTGGTAATCTGTAATCACCTTCAAATCCAGCGTCCCGGAATATTTCTCAATAATCCGCTCTGCGCCTTCCCCCATGTCCTCGTTTCCAAGGTGGGGAACCACGTAGAAATCCACCAGGCCAAGCCCGGAATACTCCGTCAGCTCCGGCGCCTTCCCGGGGCAGTCCATCTGTGCCGAGTACCCGATGTCGGGCGCAGCCACCACAGCTCCTGCTGATTCTCCTACATATAGTTTTCCCTTATTGACCTCCCGGATCAAAATCTGATCCGCACCGGACTTTTTCAGCTCCTGCAGCAGAAAGAAGGTATTTCCTCCACCCACAAAGATCATATCGCTCTTTGTCAGGCTTTCTTCGATTCTTTCGCGGGGTGCTGTGGAGACTTCCAGATCATCCACGGCCAGCCCCAGCCGCTCCAGCATCTTTGTCTCCTCCTGCGCCATTCCCTCGATTTCCTCCGCAATGGCCGCCGTGGGAATGTAGGTCACTGTTTTGCCCTGTAAATTTGGCTCCACTGATTGAAATAGATCCGTGACATTGTGCATCATGGATACCAGCAATATTCTTTTCATTCTCTTCCTCCTTCATCCAATATCCAGCTCAGCAGATACTCCCGGTTATTGATAAACAGTTCCGTCACCTGATAGCTCTCTGTCTCCTCATACTCTACCTCATGAAGGATACCGTCATCAAAAGATAAAATCGCTGCGTCAGGATAACCCAACAAGATGGGCGAATGGCTGGCAATGATAAACTGAGCTCCCGCAGTCAGCGCCTTTTTTATCTCGATCATTAATGTCAACTGCCTTTGAGGTGAGAGCGCGGCTTCCGGCTCATCCAGAATATAAAGGCCATCGCTTGACAGTTTATTTTGGACCACAGCAAGAAAACTCTCCCCGTGGGATTTCATATGCAGACCCATGGAAGGATGCAGCTCATCCGAATAATCGATTTCCTTTGTGGCCACATTGTAAAAACTCTCAGCCCGGAGGAAATACCCCCATCTGTTTCTGCGCGCTCCCTTCCCCAACACAAGGGCCCGGCACAGTTCTGAATGGGAATCATAGGTGGAAAAGCTGTAATTGCGGCTCCCTCCCTCCGGATTAAATCCGTAAGCCACCGCGATTGCCTCCAGAAGCGTGGATTTTCCCGTCCCGTTCTCTCCCACAAAAAATGTAATCGGCTTGGAAAAGATGATTTCCCTCACGCCCTGCAGTGCCTCAATATGATTAAGATAACTGTTTTCTGGCACCTTCTCCCACTGAATCATAACACGATTGATATACAAATCAAGTCTCCCTCTTTAACTGAACAAGATACTCCGTTGTGCCTTCCTCGAATTTTTTCTCCCCAGTCAGCATAAATCCGTGTTTCCGGTAAAAAGAAATCGCCCTGGTATTTTTTTCTAATGCCCATAAATGATTGGCGCCAAATGCTCTGATGCCATACTCAATTAAGCTTCCTCCAATCCCTCTGCTCTGAAAAAAGGGATCCACATATAATTTACAGATTTTCGTTCCATCCATTTGAAGGAAACCTCTGATCAAACCATCATCGTACACATAGATCTGACTCAGAATACCAGGCCTTTTGAAGTAGGTGTCTGCCACTGAAATCACCTGCAGCTTACCAAAAGAAAATTTCTCGTCCTGAAATATGGGAAAATAATTGATCCGGTTATTTAAGACAAAAATTTCCGCTTTTCTGGACAAATCATGTTCACACGCTTTACGGATACTCATCTGATTCTCCCCCTCATTCGCCAAAGGTAATCGTCTGCCACCCTGCGTCCACCACAGCCTCCACCCCAAGGGGAATGATACATCTTGGCAGTGCGTGGCCTATGTTGATATTGCAGAGGATTGGCAGATCAGGCCTTCCCACCGTCTCTGTCAACAGCTGTCTATACTCTCTGTCATAGGTTTCATCCATAGGTTTTCCCACAAGAATTCCGCTGACCACCTCAAAAATGCCCGTCTCTTTCAGGGAAATCAACGCCCTGCGATACTTCTCCGGGCTCATTTTCTCTTCACTGGATTCCAACAGCAGTATTTTTCCACGCCATTCTTCCGTTTCCGGGAAAAGATGGTATTTCCTGCATGACACAGGCATGTCCGCATACCGGCCTCCGTCAAATATATCAAACAGAGTGTCGATACAGCCGCCCAGGATCTTTCCGGTAAATACCGGACTGCCCTGCAGTAGTTCAAACCCCCGGTCCACATGAGAAACCGGCGTTGTACCAATCTGATTAGTCCCATAATCTGTCCTGCTCTCATACCACACACCGCTGGGGGTAATCTGCCGGATGGTTCCTGTGGAAATCAATTCCTCAAAGTATTTCCCGGTATAGGGCAGCATTTCCCGGCCCAACTCGCAGATGTCGGAGAGAAATGCCTGACCATAAAAGGTATTCAACCCCACTTTATATAACATAAGATGATTGATGGTGGTATCGGAAAAGCCTAGAAACACTTTCTCTGTCACCGCCTGTTTCAGTTCATCATGGTCAAATAAAAACGGCAGCAGGCGGTATGTATCATCTCCGCCTGTGGAACAGAGAATCAGGTCAATCTCCGGATCCTGAAATGCCTGCAGCAAATCGGCTGCCCGCTTTTCAGGATGTGCCTTCACAAAATCAATTCCCCCCAGGGCGTGGGGCAGAAATTTCACGGCCAGCCCGTACTCCTCCAGCCGTCTCATACCAATCTCTAATTCATGTTTCACCGGGGGCTCGCCCAGTATTCCGCTTGACAGGCTGACAATTCCAACTGTTTTTATCATACACTTCCTCCTGCGTTTTTTCGCATATTCTCTTGAAGATACACAGGCAAACCGGATTTATCTCTGCTTTGGACAGACGTATCTGGGCAGTCCTATGGCCGCATATTCGCTGTTTCCTGTTCCTGAAAAATATAGAATCAACTCCGTTTACCTCCTGAATCACCGCTTGTCTTATCCCTGTTTTTCCCGATACGGTTGTTTTCCCTCAGCCAGGTTACCGTATCGTTGATCGTCTCTCCACCATGATTTTTCAAATGGAACGCTCCACCACAACCGTCAGCATAACCAGATCCTCCTCCCCTGTATTGAGAATGCTATGCTCTGAACCGCGTTTGCAAATGTGACAGGTTCCCGGAAGAAGGATCTCCTCTTCTCCATCGCAGACAGCTTTGCCCGTACCGGAAATAATATAATTAATATCATCGCTTGTGGGATGGCGGTGCGTACCAATGGATCCTCCGGCGTGGATTCTGCAGGGAATAATTTTTCCCTCCTCTGATACAAACATTTTTATGGTGATACTCATGTATGAGAGAAATTTTTTTCTTTTTCCAAATTTCCCATCCTACATAGAAAAACAAGGCACCGACTATCAGCAGGAACGTCAATTCGAACCAGCGCATAGTTTCACCTCCATTTCAGACATCATGCTTTTTACCGATCGTGCACGCAAGAATATTCACAATCAAAACGTCACCTAAAACCACTCCGATCACAACGTAAATAAAGTTTGCAGGCAGTATATTTTCAAATATCTTCATGACAAAAAGGATCACTGTGAGAACAGCCATTCCAGCTCCCACTATCCTGCATAATCTGGGCTCAGCATATTTCTTTTTCTCTTCCCTGGA
>DBFBJF010000059.1:0-5726 GCA_048203265.1 Candidatus Merdiplasma sp. | reverse complement strand
TCCGAGTACGAGGGCGCAATGCTCAGACGGATTGATGGGAAAAAATTTTTCTGTGTGTGCGGAATTTTTTTCGCCTGTCAAATGGTATCCATGCTGTTGGGGTATTGGATTACCGGAATTCCCTTTTTCAGGCATTCATCTTCAGATGATCTGAAAACCTTGTGCTATGTACTGGCTTCCCTGATTTTCCTTGTGCTGGCTTTTTTTATGCTGAGAAAAGCGTGGAAGAGCGAGACGGTACAGGAACGGCTGGCAGAGATCCGGTATAAGGAGATTTTTCTGGAAGCGGCAGTAGTAGGCGGCCTTACCTTTTTGGCCGGCATTGGCAGCGGATTTCTGGGATTGCCCATCCGCGCCGCCTGTATTACTGTGGCCTGCGCCACCATTGCGGCGGTGATTTCCGGAATCTACATGGGATTTTATCAGGGATGCAAATTTCGGCCTGGTATTTATGGGGCCGGAGGTATTATTTTTTTATTTGTGGGAATCGACATACTGGTGAAATACCTGTAGCGTCCCGCAGTTAAGTATAACATTCATTCAGTGAGGAGGAAGAAAGAAATGGGAGAAATGACACACAAAGCGGTAAGAGCGGCTTTTGGAGCAGCCATCAGCGTTGCGCTGAAGCATGTAAATAAGGACCGGGAAAAGGGCCTGCTGCAAATTACTGATCTGGCTCAGAAATATATGGGTGACACCTTCCAGAAAGAAACCTATGATAAGATCAGGGAGATGATTAAGGATCCGGATCAGAAATGGATGCAGTATGTAAACCGCCTGCTGGATGAGATTCATCCCAATGTGGCGAAGATGACTGCTCTGAACCTGGGATATGAGGCTGCGTTCCGAGGGACTAAGACCATTCGGGAGATGCGAAAAAAGTATGACTGCAACATTCCCTGGCTGATTTTGCTGGATCCCACCAGCGCCTGCAACCTGCACTGTACCGGCTGCTGGGCTGCAGAGTACGGTCATAAGCTGAACCTGTCCTATGAGGACCTGGACAGCATTGTGACTCAGGGAAAGGAGCTTGGCATCTATTTCTATATGTTTACAGGCGGCGAGCCCATGGTGCGGAAAGCGGACATCATTAAGCTGTGCGAGAAGCACAATGACTGCGCTTTCCACGCCTTCACCAACGGGACGCTGGTGGATGAAAAGCTGTGTGAGGATATGCAGCGGGTGGGCAATCTGTCTTTGTCCCTGAGCCTGGAAGGCTTCTCAGAGGTGAATGATCTTCGCCGGGGCGACGGCGTATTCTCCAAGGTTATGCACGCCATGGATCTGCTGAAGGAGTATGGCCTGATTTTCGGAACGTCCATTTGCTATACGAGGAACAATGTGGAGGTGGTTACCTCCGATGAGTTCCTGGATATGATTATCGAGAAGGGATGCCGCTTCACCTGGTACTTCCATCTGATGCCGGTGGGCAATGACGCGGCGCCGGATCTGATGCCCACTATGGAACAGCGTGAGTATATGTATCACAGAGTCAGAGAGATCAGAGGATTTACCGGAGGAAAACAGATCTTTGCCATGGACTTCCAGAATGATGGAGAGTTCGTGGGCGGATGTATTGCCGGAGGAAGAAACTATTTCCATATCAACGCTAACGGTGATGCGGAGCCCTGCGTGTTCATCCACTACTCCGGAGCCAATATCCATGAGAATACGCTGTTGGAGTGCTTAAAGCAGCCCCTGTTCATGGCCTACAGAGACCGCCAGCCTTTCAACGAGAATCATCTGCGTCCCTGCCCCATGCTGGAGAATCCGGGCATCCTCCAGCAGATGGTACATGAGACCGGAGCGAAATCCACAGACCTGCAGTCCCCGGAGACGGTGGAGCATCTGTGCGGCAAGTGCGTGGAATACGCCAAGAGCTGGAAGCCCTGTGCGGACGAGCTGTGGAGCAAAACCGAGCACAAAGAGCACAGCTATGAGAACTATAAGAACTGGAAGCCGAAGGAAGAGAGATAATGGAGTGGCTTGACATCGTGGATGAGAACGGGAATCCTACCGGCGAGACAGTGGAGCGCACTGTGGCCCACCGGGAGGGGATCCGGCATCGGACCGCCCACGTATGGCTGGCCCGGATGCGGCAGGGACATCCCCAGGTGCTGCTTCAGAAGCGCAGCAGAAACAAGGATTCCCATCCCGGACGTTATGATATGTCCAGCGGCGGCCATATCCCGGCGGGGGTAGATTACCTCCCCTCAGCGATCCGGGAGCTTAAGGAGGAGCTGGGAGTGACGGCCAGACAGGAGGAACTGATTTACTGCGGAACCCGCAGATTTTTCTGGAAGGGCGCGTTTCATGGGGCACCCTTCCTGGATCACCAGGTCAGCAGGGTTTATCTGATGTGGAAAGATCCAGCTGCCTTTCATCTCCAGAAAGAGGAGGTGGAGGAGGTACTCTGGATGGATTTTGAAGAGTGCGTTAGAAGGGTCAAAGACGGAACTCTGGAGCATTGCATTGCTCTGGAGGAGCTTGAGATGCTGGAGGCGAAGCTTCAGAACGGTGCATCTGCGGAAGCGCTGAATTCATCGGTACTTCTGTAGATAATTTTCATCCCGCGAAATATAGTTGTATAAAATGGCATCCCGCTTTCCAAAGCGGGGTGCCATTTCGTACAAGAAGTCCGGAAAGCATCTTAAAAATCTCTTAAAAGTGTAGTGCCCGTATTGTATCGGGAGATACTCAGTGATAGAATAGTCCTAATATTTGGGAAGATACAGGAGCGTGTGGTATGGAGCGGATGCTGTTTATTTATAATCCAAAGGCTGGAAAAGGAGCGGTCCGGAGCCAGCTTTCCAATATTTTGGAGGAGCTGGGCAAACATGACTATCATATTGTAATTCATCCCACTAGGGAGGCTCAGGATGCGGCGCGAATCGTCCAGGAGCGAGGCTGCGGATATGACCTGATTGTGTGCAGCGGCGGGGATGGCACCTTGGATGAGGTGGTGACGGGAATGCAGAGGGGCGGCTTTCAGCGGCCCCTGGGATATATCCCGGCTGGGAGCACCAACGATTTTGCCAACAGCCTGGGACTGCCGAAAAATATGCGCAGCGCGGCCAAAGTGGTGGCCGAGGGGAAAGAATTCCTCTGTGATCTGGGAAAGATGAATGAGGATTATTTTGTCTATGTGGCGGCCTTTGGAGTGTTTACGGACGTCTCCTACAAGACAAGCCAGGAATGGAAAAATATGCTGGGGCATTTGGCCTATATTCTGGAGGGAGTCAAGAGCCTGTCTAACCTGAAAAGCTGGAAGATGCGTTATGAGAGCCAGGAGCAGAGCGGCAGCGGGGAGTTTCTTTACGGGATGATCACCAATTCCAATTCCGTGGGCGGCTTTAAGGGAATCACGGGGAAAGATGTAACCTTGAATGACGGAATGTTTGAGGTGACTCTGATCCTCATGCCTGACAATTTCATTGAGTGGCCGGGGATCATCAACGCGCTGATGACCGGAGAGAAGAACCGCTTTGTGATTTCCTTTAAGACCTCCAGGGTGGAATTTATCTCGGAGACGCCGGTGTCCTGGACCAGGGACGGGGAATACGGCGGTACCCACCGGAGAGCCCTGATCGAGAATATTCCCAGGGCCCTGCCCATTATTGTGCCGGATGTGGCTCAGGCAGCAACCGTACAGGATGCGTTGAAAGCGGAGGACCTGGCTCAGGATGAGGCAATGGAGCTTCCCAATGCGGGAAGCCGGTCTCTATACACGATCGCAAGAACCATCGAGAAGGAGAAGCGCCGGGGCGGAGCGGACTAGAGCGGGCGCCGGGATCCGGAAGACGGGCCGGAGTTTTCGATGGTATGATGATGGAAAGCGAAAAACAGAAGAAAGCCGCCCAGAGTCAGCAAAAACGCCAGGATGGAGATGCAGATCCAGACGGTGGATACCGTGCTGTTTTTTAAAAGGATACTTCCCAGGACGGATGTGATGAGCCCGCCGCCCCTGGTGAACAGGGAGAGAAGGGAGAGCATGGAAGCCCGGTGCCGATTGGGAACGATGCTGTGAAGAAGGGTGTTTTCCGCCAGGTTGGCAGCCCCCAGGAGGATGTACAGGATTATGTAACAGAGGGCGAAAACGTACCAGGCATTGCACAGCGCAAACAGAAACATGGGGATGGGAAGCATCAGTCTGAGAAAAGCATACAGGGACCATTTCCCTGAAGCAGCAGATCTCAGGCGGGCCATAAGCCGGGCACCGGCAGTACTTCCCAGGGTTACCCCCAGATAGCCCAGACAGCTGACTGCTCCGGGGATCCAGGTTAACTGTCCGGGAAGCAGCTTCAGCAGATCCGGTTGCCAGTAGATTTCCACTGCGGACAGAAACAGACCGAGGACCACTGACATGGCGAGAATGAGCTTCAGGAAGGCGGAGCACCGCATTAGGGCGAACAGGGAGGAGAGATTTTCTGAGAGGGAGGTCTCTTTTTTTCTTCCGGTTTCTGCAGGTGTGGGATGACCCGGCTGTTCTCGGACAAACAGAATAGATAGAAGAAGCAAAAGAGTCTCCACGGCCAGAAGGCACAGCAGGATGAGAGAGTAAGAACTGTCCAGATGCCCCAGATAGCCGCTCAGGAGTGCTCCTGAAGCTAGCGCTAGGCTTTCTATGACGCTTAGAAGTCTGTTGACCCGCTCCAGGCAGGCGGGGCCATGTTCCTCCAGAGCCTGCTCAATCTCCAGAGCCTCCAGGGAGCCGGAGGAGAAGGATCTTCCAAGCCCGAGAAAGACGCAGCCGACGGCCAGCAGGGCCGCGCGGCGGCTGAGCAGGATAAGAAAAAAGCTGATCCAGGTGAAGATGTGAGAGAGAATAAATATCTTCCTGCGCCCTGCCAGGTCTGCCGCGATGCCGCTTGGAACTTCTGAGATCACCACCGTCAGCGAAAAGACCCCGATAAACAGGGAGGCGGTGGTCAGGGTGGCTCCGTGACCGCAGAGAACCATGGTCAGCACCGGAGCCAACAGGCCTAGGGAGAAGGAGTTGAGAAAAAACAGCAGCTTGTGGGAACATTTCATGGAAGTTTCTCCTTTCTGGGGAAGGCCACCAGAGCCACTTCCCAGGGCTTCGCATCCTCCCTGGGATGAAGGTGTTCTTTTTGGAAAGTCATAATCTGCGCCCTGATTTTTTCTGCCTCCTCGTCGGTGAGATAATAAATGCCGTTGATGTAGTCTCCCAGGGGAACTGCCTGCGTGCCGGTCTCTTGGACAGTCTTCTCCAGACCGTTTTGCCGGGATTCTTCCGACAGATATTTTTTGAAATCTGTCCAGGTGTCATTGATGGAGTACTCGGCGATGAGCATTTTTTCTGCCTGGAGATCATCTGGGGTGTTTCCCTTCAGATTTACCATGGCGGGGACCAGACGATAGAAGCTAGCCTGGATGCCGTGGATGCGCTCGGTATGATCCACCTTCACCAGACCCAGCTGTTCCAGCTTTTTCAGATGATGGGTGACGGAGGAGGGGGAGATACACAGACGGGTGGATAACTGCTTTGGGGTCATGGGGGCGCCGTTGAGTTCCAGAATCTTCAGCAGGCGCTGCCGCTGGGGATTCATATAAATTTCCAGCTGCTTTCTTGTGGTAATAGTAATTTCCAGGCACATAGGGATTCTCCTTTTTTCTGTATGAAATCATCAAATAATCGGGGCAATAAATATTACAAAATAAATAACGTTATAAAGATTGTAACGTTAAAAGGGAAAAAAGTCAAG
>DBFBJF010000058.1:0-9454 GCA_048203265.1 Candidatus Merdiplasma sp. | reverse complement strand
AGGCAGAGGCAGGGATGGTCTGCGCGGTCACCGGCCTTTCCAAAACCTACAGCGGACAGGGGCTGGGAGCGGAGGAGGGCAGTATTCTTCCGGTGCTGGAGCCGGTGCTCACCTACCGGGTGGGGCTGCCGCCGGAGTGCGATGTTCATGTGATGTTCGGAAAGCTGGGACTTCTGGAAGAAGAGATACCGGAGCTGCATCTTGTGTGGAATGAGGCTGCTCAGGAGATCCATGTGCAGGTGATGGGGGAGGTTCAGATTGAAATTCTCCAGAGCGTCATCCGGGAGCGCTTTGGGGTGAAGGTGACGTTTGATTCCGGAAGCATTGTGTACAAGGAGACCATCGCCGCTCCGGTGGAGGGAGTGGGGCATTTTGAACCTCTGCGCCACTACGCGGAGGTACATCTGCTGCTGGAGCCGGGAGAGCCGGGCAGCGGTATGCAGTTTGACAGCGCCTGCGGGACGGATGATCTGGATATCAACTGGCAGCGGCTGATTTTGACCCACCTGGAGGAGAAACAGCACAGGGGCGTGCTCACCGGATCGGAAATTACGGATATGAAGATCACCCTGGTGGCGGGGAAGGCCCATTTGAAGCATACCGAGGGCGGAGACTTCCGGCAGGCCACCTACCGGGCGGTGCGGCAGGGACTGATGCAGGCCAGGAGCGTACTGCTGGAACCGGTGTATGAGTATCGCCTGGAGGTTCCCCCGGAGACGGTGGGACGGGCTATCTCCGATATACAGAAGATGCAGGGCAGCTTTTCGGGCCCTCTGCAGGAGGGCGAGATGGCGGTGCTCACCGGCAGTGCCCCCGTGTCCGCCATGCGGGATTATCAGCGAGAGGTCAGCTCCTACACCAGGGGCTGCGGCCGGCTGTTCTGCAGCTTGAAGGGATACGAGCCCTGCGCCAACGCTGAGGAGGTGATCGCGGCGGTGGGATATGATCCGGAGGCGGATACGGACAATCCTTCCGGCTCTGTATTCTGTGCCCATGGAGCGGGATTTGTGGTGCCCTGGGATCAGGTGGAGCAGTATATGCACCTGGAGTACGCCACCCATGCCGGCAGGGAGGATGGAAAAGATGGCAAAGAGAACTGGGAAACCGGTGGGGAAGCCATCGGGAGAGGCCCGAATGGCAGCGCTTCAGAAGGCGCGCAGCACCGGGGCGGCCGGGGATATTCCGCTGATCTGCAGGATGACGCGGAACTGCTGGAGATTTTCCAGCGCACCTACGGCGCCGGCAAACAGGAGCGCCGGGGGTGGAACCGGAGAAACAGTTCTTCGGGACAGAGCGGCAGCCTGGTGCGGGATTACGGCGGAGGCCGGAAGGAAACATCCGTGGAATCTTATCTGCTGGTGGACGGGTATAATATCATTTTCGCCTGGGAAGACTTAAAGGAGCTGGCCAAGGTAAGTCTGGAAGGGGCCAGAGGCAAGCTGATGGATATTCTGTGCAACTACCAGGGCTACCGGAACATGAATCTGATTTTGGTGTTTGACGCCTACCGTGTGGAAGGCAGCGTGGGTGAGGTGATTCCCTATCACAACATCAACGTGATTTATACCAGGGAGGCGGAGACCGCTGACCAGTACATTGAGAAGACGGTGCACCGGATTGGCGGACACTACGATGTGACGGTGGCCACCTCCGATGCGGCTGAGCAGATGATTATCTGGGGGCAGGGGGCCAGACGGCTGTCTGCACGGGGGCTGCGAAAGGAAATTCAGGATACCTGCCGGGAAATCCAGGAGAATTATCTGAGGGAGCACCCGGGGGCGAAACATTATCTGTTTGAGAATCTGGGGGACGATATGGCGGCACTGATGGAGGAAGTGCGGCTTGGAAGGAAAAAACTGTGACGGGAGTGCGGGAGCATTCCAAAGGAGGATGAATATGAACGAGGTTCCCTTTGTGGATCTTCACTGTGATACGCTGATGCAGGCCTGGTTCCGGTTCCGGAGGGAGGTCTACTGTCTGCCCCCTGCCATGGCCGATGTGAAGCGCCTGAGGCAGGGCGGCGCTAAAGCCCAGTTTTTTGCCTTTTTTCTTCAGTCCCTGCGCATGAAGCGGTGTCTGGGACCGTTGATGCAGAAGGACGAGGCGTATATTGACCGGATGGTGGGAATTTTCCGCCGGACTCTGGCAAAACACCGGGATGAGATCGCCTTTGCGGGTGACAGCGGGCAAATGGAGAAAAACTGGCAGGAGGGGAAAATCAGCGCTTTTCTTACCATTGAGGATGGCAGGGAGGTGCAGGGGCGGATGGAGCGCCTGGAGGAATATCACCGCATGGGTGTGCGGCTGCTGGGCCTCACCTGGAATTATCCCAACTGCTTTGGCTATCCCAACAGTCAGGACCGGTCCGTGATGACGAAGGGATTGTCCGACTTTGGCAGGGAGGCGGTGGGTGAATTAAACCGTTTGGGGATCATCATCGATGTGAGCCATCTCTCCGATGGAGGTTTCTGGGATGTGGCCAGGCTGAGCAAAAAGCCCTTTGTGGCCAGCCATTCCAACGCCAGAGCCCTCTGCCCCCACACCAGGAATCTGACGGATGAGATGATCCGGGCCATCGGGGAGGCGGGAGGCGTCATCGGGCTGAACCAGTGTCCCAAGTTCCTCTATCCGGACAGCAATGAGAACCGGATCGAGGATCTGGTGCGGCACCTGCTTCATATCAGAAACGTGGGAGGACGAGAGACGGCTGCCCTGGGCAGCGATTTTGACGGCATCAGCGGAAAGCTGGCTCTGAAGGGGCCCCAGGACTACTGGAAGCTGACGGAGGCCCTGAGAAAGGCGGGGCTGTCCCAGGACGAGATTGAACAGATCTACCACAAAAACGCGGAGCGGGTGATCCGGGATGTGATGGGCTGAGAGGCCCGTGGCGCGGGCCGCCAAGCCCGGGCCGGCTACTCGGAGCGCAGATACTGGCGCATGGTGCGCAGGGCGTTTTTTTCCAGGCGGCTTACCTGGGCCTGGGAGATACCGATTTCTCCCGCTACCTCCATCTGGGTGCGCCCTTCAAAGAAGCGGAGCTGGACGATGTGCTTTTCCCTCTCGTCCAGGCATTTCATGGATTCCTCCAGGGCAATGCTCTCCACCCAGTTGTCCTCCTTGTTTTTCTTATCGCTGATCTGATCCATCACGTACAGCGTATCCCCTCCCTCCGTGTAAACCGGATCGTAGAGGCTGACCGGGCTTTGGATGGCGTCCATGGCAAAGACGATATCCTCCTTGGCAATGCCGGTTTCCTGGGCGATCTCACAGATGGTAGGCTCCCGGAGATTTTTTTTCATGTAGTTTTCCCGGGCGTAGATGGCCTTGTAGGCGGTGTCCCGCAGGGAGCGGGAGACCCGGATGGAATTGTTGTCCCGCAGATAACGCCGGATTTCGCCCAGAATCATGGGCACGGCGTAGGTGCTGAACTTTACGCCCAGCCCTGTGTCGAAATTGTCGATGGCCTTCATCAGACCGATGCAGCCAATCTGAAACAGGTCATCCGCGTTCTCATTGCTGGCGGAAAAGCGCTTGATGACGCTTAGGACCAGTCTTAAGTTTCCTTTGATATACAGCTCTCTGGCCTGATGATCGCCAGATTTGATCCGCTCAAATAAAGTTTCTTTTTCTTCACTGGTCAGTACCGGAAGCTTTGATGTATTCACACCGCATAGTTCCACTTTATTGATTGCCATATCAAAATCCTCCTGTATATAAGTTTCCTGAAAATCTTATCCCGGCTGGATATAGTAAATGATTCTCAGTTTGGAGGGGAAATATACGATTTGGGGAAAAATATAAAAAATAATGACCCTTGACAAAAAATCAGAGGCAGCTTTTTTTGCACTTGTCCTCATCCATTTTCACCAGAATAATATCGGCCCCGATCTGGATGATACAGTCCCAGGGAATGACAAATTCTGTGTCTCTTCCGAGAAACCAGCACAGCTTTCCGGGACCGGGGACGATCAGAGCCAGCACGGTTCCAGTGTGGCAGTCGATCTCCAGATCGCTGATGCATCCCAGGGAGCGGCAGGTACAAATGTTGATGACTTCCTTCTGTTTCAGATCACACAAACGCATGGGACATCCTTTCGGCGGCATGGGCTTCTTTCTATATTGTATGTGGTTTTCTGGAATTTTGTGCCGGGTATATTTCGATTGACAGGAATTACAGGATTCGCTATACTTTGACTAAAAGAGTGCAATTTCCCACGGATAAGGAGGCAGCAGATGAAGTGTCCGTTTTGCAGTCAGGATAATACGAGAGTGGTGGATTCACGGCCGGCAGATGACAACAGTTCCATTCGCAGGCGGAGACTGTGCGATGCCTGCGGGAAACGGTTTACCACCTATGAGAAGGTGGAGCTGATTCCCCTGGTGGTGATTAAGAAGGACCGGACCAGGGAGGAATATGACCGGGCAAAGATCCAGGCGGGGGTGATGAGAGCCTGCTATAAGCGGCCGGTACCCATTGAGAAGATCCGGGAGATGATCGATTCGGTGGAGACTGAGATTTTTAACCGGGAAGAAAAAGAGATTGAGAGCAAAGCAATTGGGGAAATTGTGATGGACAGGCTGAAAGATCTGGATGCAGTGGCCTATGTTCGTTTCGCTTCGGTTTACCGTGAATTTAAAGATGTGAATACGTTTATGGATGAACTGAAAAAAATATTGGAGTAAATAGTGAGAGGCTGCGGCGAAACAGAGAGATGTTTTTGCGCAGCTTTCTTTCATAGCAGGTATTGTGATAGCAGGTGAAGGATTTGAAAAAACGGATCGAGCAGTTGTTAAATGGTAAGTTTGAGTATGAGGTTCCGGCGCTGAAGCTCTCCCTGGAGCGGATTGCTCTGGAGGCCAGGCCGGGGGAGGTGCTCCACGGCAGCTTTCAGGCTGCCCATCCGGAGGAAAAAAAGGTAAAGGGCTTTCTCTACTCTTCCAATCCCAGGGTGACCTTTGATCCCCTGGAATTTTATGGGATTGACAATAAAATATATTATCAGATTGACACCAGCGGTCTGAACCCAGGGGAGGAGACGGAAGGGGCTTTTACCCTCTGTACGGATCTGGGAGAATATTCCCTGCCCTATACCATTCATATCCGGGAGAAGGAGAAGGCCAGAGCAGTGTCGGGAGTCTCCAGTGTGGCCGGACTGGCGCAGCTTGCCAGAAAGGATTTTCAGAAGGCGTACCCGGTATTTGTCAGCTCCGGTTTTGAAGAGCTGCTTCGGGAGCGGGAGAAGGATGCCCTGACGCTGTATGAAGCACTGAAGGCCGCCTCCTTCAGCTATCAGAGCCTGGAGGAGTTCCTCATCGGCTGTGGGGAGAAGGAGCCGGTGGAACTGTCCATGGAGGAGACGGACCGGGAGTTTGAACACCTGGATCAGTCCATCCGGGAGACGGTGACGCTGCAGAAGGATACCTGGGGATTTTTGAAGCTGGAGATCAGTTCCGACAGCCGCTTTCTCCGGCCGGAAAAGAAACTGGTGACCACCGATGAATTCGTGGGGAATCAGTACGAGCTGGAGTATATCATTGACACTAATTTTCTCCATGCGGGGAAAAATTACGGGAGAATTAAGATAAGCACCTGTTATCAGACCCTGTATTTTGAGGTGCTGGCGGTGAAGGAGTGGGGAGACCAGGACAGCCGCCGGGAGCACCGGGTACAGAAAATGATGCAGAAAAAGCTGGAGTCCCTTTACATTGATTTCAGGCTGAAGCGAATCCAGATGCAGTCCTGGATTGACCGGTCCCAGAATGTGATCAGCAGTTATAAGCGGGCCGGGGGCAGCGATGTGTTCGCGGATTTGTTTCAGATTCAGCTGCTGTTTGCGGATGAGAAGCGGGTGAAGGGGTATAAGCTGCTGCAGGAGGTGGAGCGTCAGCCCCAGCGACTGGATACGCCGGAGCGCTATGGCTTTTATCTGTACATCTCCACCTTCTTTAACCGGGATATTTCCTACGTGGATCAGGTGGAGGCCCGCATTGAGCAGATGTTTCTGCAGAACCGGGACAGCTGGGTGCTTCAGTGGATCCTGCTGTATCTGCAGGAGCGTCTGCTGCGGGACGATACCCAGAAGCTGGAGGCCATTCAGGAGCAGATCCGCCGGGGCTGCAGCAGTCCGGTGATGTATCTGGAGGCTTTTTTGCTTCTGAAGAAGGATCCGTTTTTGCTGCGCAGGCTGGATTCCGCAACCCTTCAGATCCTGCATTTCGCAGCCAGGCAGAAGCTTCTGACGCCGGAACTGGCGTCCCAGGTGGGAAATCTGGCTCTGCATCAGCGCACCTGGCACCGGGGGCTGTTTGAGATTCTTACCGCCTGTTACGAGACCAGCCAGACCCGGGATATTTTAAAGGCAATCTGTACCATGCTGATTGCCGGGGACAGGAAAGAACCGGAGTATTTTAACTGGTATGCCCTGGGAGTGAATCAGGATCTGCGGATTACCGGGCTGTACGAGTATTATATGGAGACCATGGATGAGTACGGCATTGAGAAAATGCCCCAGATCATCCGGATGTATTTTGTTTACAATAATACCCTGGATTTTCACAAGCGGGCCAAGATTTACCGCAATATCTCGGACAACCGGGACAATGTGCCCCAGGTCTACCGCAGCTACCGGGAGGCCATCGAGCGGTTTGTGACGGAGCATCTGGAGATGGGGAAGATCGATGAGAATCTGGCGGTGCTCTATGAGCGGTATCTGGATAAGCAGGTGCTGAACCGTTCTCTGGCGGAGCATCTGGCAAAGCTGCTGTTCACCTTTGAGGTTACCTGCAAGAATCCCCATATGAAGTCGGTGGTGGTGGTGCACGGGAGAATGAAGGGGGAGCAGATCGTTCCTCTGAACGGAGGCCGGGCTCAGGTACAGATTTACACGGAGGATGCCAGAATCCTGCTGAGAGATGAGGAGGGAAACCGGTACGCCTCCACCTCTCTCTATATGGCGGAGCGCTTTTTGGACGCGCCCAAGCTGCTGGAATACTGCAGGGAGTTGGTGCCGGATCATCCGGGACTGGTGATGTATCTGTGCGGTACCAGAAAAGAGGGGGAGAAGCTGACCGGAAAGCTTCTGCCCTCCTTCAAGCGGGCCTGCGGCCTGGAACTGCTCCGGGATGAGTACCGGGCGCGCTGCAGGAAGCTGGTGCTGGAGTATTATATGGATCATCCGGGGGAGGAGGATCTGT
This sequence comes from Candidatus Merdiplasma sp., assembly GCA_048203265.1. Classification (GTDB taxonomy): domain Bacteria; phylum Bacillota; class Clostridia; order Lachnospirales; family Lachnospiraceae; genus Merdiplasma. Next base: position 2,260 of record DBFBJF010000058.1, on the reverse strand, counting down.
TCGCCTATCTGAAACAGATTTCCTATCCGGAGTTTATCAGCGCGGACAAGACGGCGCTGCTGGCGCTGCTGACCCAGGAGGGGATGTACGAGGAGGCCTTTATTCAGCTGGAAATGTACGGGGCGGAGCGGGTTCCTCTGAAGGATCTGGTGCGCATCTGCAGTCAGACCGTGCTGTCCAGGGAGTACGAGGAGAATTCGGTGCTGCTCTCCTACTGTCACCAGTGCTTTGACTGGGGAAAATATGATGACAACATCCTCACTTATCTGTTGATGTACTACGATGGTCCCATTGAGGATATGAAGCGGCTGTGGAATACCGGGCGGCGGTTTGAACTGGATACCATGGTGCTGGAGGAGAAAATTTTGAGCCTTTTGCTGTTTACCAGAACGGGAACCTCCGGCACAGAACAGATTTTTGTATCCTATCAGAGCAAGCTGGGCCGAAAAAAGATCTGCCGGGCTTATCTGATCCTGAAGTCTTACGAGTATTTTGTGAAGGACCTGCCGGTGAATGAGGTGCTCTTTGGGTATCTGGAGCGCAGCTACCGGGAGGGAGCTGAGATGGAGGATGTGTGCAGGCTGGCTCTGCTGCGGTTTTATTCCAGGCAGGTGGAGCTGAAGCCGGAACAGGAGAAGGTGGCCGGAGAGCTGTTGGCGTTCTATGGAAGCCGGGGCATGCGCTTCGCCTTCTATCAGAAGTTCTCCAGGGATCTGCGGCGCCCCTACCAGCTGGAGGATAAGGTTTTCCTGGAATATGTGGCTAATCCCAGGAGCACAGTGACGCTTCATTATCGGCTGAAAGGGCAGGAGGAGTATACCCAGGAGCTGATGAAAAACTGCTTTGAGGGGATCCATGTGAAGGAATTCATCCTGTTTTACGGGGATGAGCTGGAGTGCTATACGGAGGAGACAACTCCGGACGGCACGGTGAAGACATCGGGCCAGTGGGTGCTCACGCCCGGCACTGCCTCCCTGGACGGGACTGGCAGGTATCAGCTTTTGAACCGGATCATCCGCGCCAGAAAGGAACAGGATGAGGAGACGGCCAGGAGGGAGCTGGACAACTACCGTCAGCTTGATTATCTGACGAAGGAAGTATTTACTCTGATCTGAGGAAGCGCTGGCGCAGCTATTGCGACAGCCCCTTAATTACTATTTACAGAAAGCGTGGTACGGATGATACAGGAAAGAAAGGATTTGATCCTGGGACTGCAGTTTGACGAGGCGTACGCCCAGCTGACCTATTACAACAGCTCCATGAAGGAGCCGGTGACAGCCAGCGCCGACGGGGAGAGCGACAGCTACCTGATTCCCATGGAACCGAAGGCCTGGGAGGAAGCCAACGCGCCGGAAGGCTCCGTGGAAAACCTGATCGCATTTTTCAGGCGCTGCCTGGAGACGGTGGCCGGGCGGGGAGAGCCCGCCGATATGCGGATTATGGTCTGTGTGCGCACCATGGATGAGGTGGTGGGACAGCGGATTCCCCAGGCTCTGGAACAGATCGGGGTGGAGCGCAGATATGTGTTTCTCCAGGACTATAAATCCAGCTTTTATTACTATACCATTAACCAGAAGAAGGAACTGTGGAATGGGGATGTGGCCCTGCTGGAGTATGTGGATGAGGCCATGGTTGGCTACGTGCTTCACATCAACCGCTCCACCAGACCGGCCCTGGTTACTGTGGAGGAGGCAGCCAGGCAGCCGGTCAATGAGAAGGTGCGGGACGGCCGGTCTGATGAGGACTGGAACCGGGAACGGGACCGGCTGTTTTTCGAACTGCTGAAAAAAGTGTATGAGAGAAGAAACGTAATCACCAGCTATCTGATGGGAGATTACTTTGACAAGGAATGGGCAAAGCGGTCCTTCCAGTACCTGTGCTTTCACCGGCATGCCTTCCAGGGAAAGAATCTGTTTACTAAGGGGGCCTGCTACGGGGCCATGGAGCGGATGGGCCTGTACGGAACCTCCGATATGCTGTTTATGGGGGCGGATCTGGTCCGCGAGAATCTGGGCATGTATATGAGAATCCGGGGGCGGGAGACGTACTATCCGCTGGTTACAGCGGGGGTCAACTGGTATGAGGCCCATCATGAGTGTGAGTTTATTCCGGATCAGGAGAAAAGCATTGCCATTATCACAAAGCCCATGACGGGGGGCCAGGAGGTGGCCCACCTGCTGAGGCTGACCCACTTCCCGGACCGGCCAAACCGTGCCACCAGGCTGAGGATGAGCGTGTATTTTGTCTCCAGTACCCGGTG
>DBFBJF010000057.1:0-13952 GCA_048203265.1 Candidatus Merdiplasma sp. | reverse complement strand
CTTGTACTCCTGATACCGTCCCTCATCGATGGCATCCCGTATCTCCTCCATCATATGATTATAGAAATAAAGGTTATGGAGCACGCACAGGCGCATTCCCAACATCTCCTTTGCCTTCAGCAGATGGCGGATGTAGGCCCTGCTGTGATGGCGGCAGGCAGGGCACTGGCATCCCTCCTCGATAGGCCGGTCGTCCAGCTCATATTTCGCATTAAACAGATTCAGTTTTCCATCGTTGGTATACACGTGGCCGTGGCGCCCGTTCCGGCTGGGATACACGCAGTCAAAAAAGTCCACGCCCCGGTCCACCGCCTCCAGGATATTTACAGGAGTCCCCACCCCCATCAGATATACCGGCTTATCCTCCGGCAGATAGGGCACCGTGGATTCAATAATCCGGTACATCTCCTCGTGAGTCTCTCCCACTGCCAGCCCGCCGATGGCGTAGCCGTCCAGATCCATCTCGGTGATCCGTTTTGCGTGCTCGATCCGGATGTCATCATAGACAGCCCCCTGGTTGATGCCAAAAAGCATCTGATTCTTATTGATGGTATCCTCCAGCCCGTTGAGCCGGTTCATCTCCGCTTTGCAGCGTGCCAGCCACCGGGTGGTCCGCTCCACCGAATGCTGCACGTAATCCCGGTCCGCCTTGCTGGGCGCGCACTCATCAAAGGCCATGGCAATGGTGGAAGCCAGATTGGACTGTATCTGCATACTCTCCTCCGGCCCCATAAAAATCTTTCTTCCATCGATATGGGACTGAAAATAAACTCCTTCCTCCTTGATTTTCCTCAGGCTCGCCAGAGAAAAAACCTGGAAGCCGCCGGAATCTGTGAGAATGGGACGGTCCCAGTTCATAAACTTGTGCAGTCCTCCCAGCTTCTTTACAACCTCATCCCCGGGGCGCACATGAAGATGGTAGGTGTTGGACAGCTCCACCTGGGTACCGATGGTTTTCAGGTCCTCAGTGGAAACCGCTCCCTTAATGGCGGCCACTGTCCCCACATTCATAAAAACCGGGGTCTGAATCACACCGTGCACTGTCCGGAATTCTCCCCGCTTCGCGCCGTGGTCTTTCTTCAGCAGTGTATAATGTTCGCTCATGTATCTTCACCTTTCTCGTTTTACCTGTATGTTCTGATGATTAAGTATATATGGAAAAAAAGAATATTGCAAGAAAAACCCTGGTATATCCTGAAAGAAGTGGTTCGTCCGTGAAGGATCTGTCTCAAAAAAAACGGCAAAATTTCCGCGGTGTGCCAGAAAGTGTCAGGTCCCTGATTTTGCCGAGAAAATTGACAATTTCATATTTTATGTCGTATAATGTAAAGGCTGCCTATTTGGGCGGGTAAACCGGGGCTTCCGGCAGTATGCTCCTGCCCCTGGCAGCGGACATAAAGCTTGAAACTTGCAGAATATAAATGAACAAATTATCACTTTATCACCATCACCCTGCATTGCAGGAAACACAGAACAAAGGAGGTTGCAGATCTAATCTGCTGATCAATTATGGTACAATCCCTTCATACACTTGGAATTGATATCGGTTCCACCACAGTAAAAATTGCCGTTCTGGACGAGAATCAGAATCTTCTGTTCTCCGATTATGAACGGCATTACGCTAATATCCAGGAAACTCTGGCCGGACTGATCAAAAAGGCCATGGGTGAGATTGGGGAACTGTCGGTTTCACCGGTGATCACTGGATCCGGCGGACTGACTCTGGCCAACCACATGGAGGTTCCCTTTGTCCAGGAGGTGATCGCTGTGGCCACCTCCCTGCAGCATTACGCGCCCCAGACGGATGTAGCCATTGAACTGGGCGGTGAGGACGCCAAGATCATCTACTTTGAGGGCGGCAGCGTGGAACAGCGAATGAACGGCATCTGTGCCGGAGGAACCGGCTCCTTCATCGACCAGATGGCCTCCCTGCTCCAGACAGATGCCATGGGGCTGAACGAGTATGCCAAAAACTATCAGTCCCTGTACTCCATCGCCGCGCGCTGCGGCGTGTTCGCGAAATCTGATATTCAGCCCCTGATCAATGACGGGGCCACAAAGGAGGACCTGGCTGCCTCCATTTTCCAGGCAGTGGTAAACCAGACCATCAGCGGTCTGGCCTGCGGCAAGCCCATCCGGGGCCACGTGGCCTTCCTGGGCGGTCCGCTCCATTTCCTGTCCGAGCTGCGGGAGGCTTTTATCCGCACGCTGAAGCTGGACGATGAGCACGCCATCATTCCGGAGAACTCCCATCTGTTTGCCGCCATCGGCTCCGCTTTAAACGCAAAACCCGAAACGGTGACCACCCTGGGAGCGCTGGCCGAAAAGCTCTCCGGAAACATCAAGCTGGAATTTGAGGTGGCCCGTATGGAGCCCCTGTTTGCCTGCCAGGAGGACTACGATGAGTTCATCGAGCGTCAGAATGGCTACAATGTGGTGACAGACGATCTGTCCACCTACGAGGGCAACTGCTATCTGGGCATCGACGCCGGTTCCACCACCACAAAGGCTGCCCTGGTGGGGGAGGACGGAGCCCTGCTTTATTCCTTCTACAGCAACAACAACGGCAGCCCCCTGAAAACCACCATTCGGGCCATGAAAGAAATCTATTCCCTGATGCCCGACACCGCCAAAATTGTCTACTCCTGCTCCACCGGATACGGGGAGGCGCTCATCAAGGCCGCCCTCATGCTGGACGAGGGAGAGGTGGAGACGGTGTCCCACTACTATGCCGCCGCCTTCTTTGATCCCCAGGTGGACTGTATTCTGGATATTGGCGGACAGGATATGAAATGCATTAAGATCAAAAATGAGACCGTGGACAGCGTACAGCTCAACGAGGCCTGTTCCTCCGGCTGCGGCTCCTTCATTGAGACCTTTGCCAAATCCCTGAACTATACGGTGCAGGATTTCGCCAAGGCGGCCCTTTTCGCTGAGCATCCCATCGACCTGGGAACCCGCTGCACCGTGTTTATGAACTCCAAGGTAAAGCAGGCCCAGAAGGAGGGCGCTTCCGTGGCGGATATTTCCGCCGGGCTGGCTTACTCGGTGATCAAGAACGCATTATATAAGGTAATAAAAGTTTCCGATGCCTCAGAACTGGGAAAGCACATCGTGGTTCAGGGAGGTACCTTCTATAACGACGCCGTGCTGCGCAGCTTTGAGCGCATCGCCGGCTGCGAGGCCATCCGGCCGGACATTGCCGGCATCATGGGTGCCTTCGGCGCGGCCCTCATCGCCCGGGAGCGCTACAAGCCGGGTGTGGAGACCACCATGCTCTCCATCGACCAGATCAACCGGCTGCAGTTTACCACCCATATGGCCAAGTGCAAAGGCTGCACCAACCAGTGCCGTCTGACCATCAACCGCTTCTCCGGCGGCCGCCAGTTTATCAGCGGCAACCGCTGCGAGCGCGGTATCGGAAAAGAAAAGAATAAGGACAACATTCCCAACCTGTTCGACTTCAAAAACAAGCTGCTCTTCTCCTACCTTCCCCTGGAGGAGGATGAGGCGGTGCGGGGCACCGTGGGTATTCCCCGGGTGCTGAATATGTACGAGAATTATCCCTTCTGGTTCCGGTTCTTTACCACACTGAAATACCGGGTGATTCTCTCTCCGCCCTCCTCCCGGAAAATTTACGAGCTGGGAATCGAATCCATCCCCAGTGAGTCGGAGTGTTATCCGGCCAAGCTGGCCCACGGTCACATTGAATGGCTGATTAAGCAGGGAATCAAGTATATCTTCTATCCCTGCATCCCCTACGAGCGCAAGGAGTTTCCGGACGCGCCCAACCACTATAACTGCCCCATTGTGACCTCCTATGCGGAAAATATCAAGAACAATGTGGAGAGCCTGCGCACGGAGCATGTGCGCTTCGAGAATCCCTTCATTGCGTTTACCAGCCTGGAGACGGTGACAAAGCAGCTGGTGAAATCCTTCCCGGATCTCCCCGCCGCTGAGGTGACCGCAGCCGCCAAGGCAGGCTGGGAGGAGCTGGCCCACACCAGAGAGCTGATGTACCAGAAGGGCCAGGAAACCCTGAAATACCTGGAGGAGACCGGGCGCCGGGGCATTGTGCTGGCGGGCCGTCCCTATCACATTGACGCTGAGATCAACCACGGAATTCCGGAGCTGATCAACTCCTATGGCATCGCCGTGCTGACGGAAGATTCCGTCTCCAATCTCAATCCGGTGGAGCGGCCCCTGATCGTGCTGGATCAGTGGATGTACCACAGCCGCCTCTACGCCGCCGCCAATTTTGTGAAGACCAGGGATGATCTGGATCTGATTCAGCTCAACTCCTTTGGCTGCGGACTGGACGCGGTCACCACGGACTGTGTCAATGATATTCTCTCCAACTCCGGCAAGATTTATACCTGCCTGAAGATTGATGAGGTCAATAACCTGGGCGCGGCCCGGATCCGGATCCGCTCCCTGATCGCTGCCATCCGGGTGCGCCAGGAGCGGGGCAAGAAGCGCACCATTCAGCCCTCCAACATCACTCCGGTGGTGTTCACCGAGCAGATGCGCAAAAACTATACGATCCTCTGCCCCCAGATGTCTCCCCTCCACTTCTCCATCCTGGAGCCAGCGTTCAACGCCTGCGGCTATAACCTGGTGGTGGTAAACGCTGACGACCGGAAGGCCGTGGATATGGGGCTGAAATTTGTAAACAACGATGCCTGCTATCCCTCCCTGATCGTGGTGGGCCAGATGATGGATGCTCTGCTCTCAGGAAAGTACGATTTAAACCGTACTGCCATCATCATGACCCAGACAGGAGGCGGCTGCCGGGCTTCCAACTACGTGGGATTTTTCCGCCGGGCCCTTCACAAGGCCAACATGGAACAGATCCCGGTAATCTCCCTGAACTTGAGCGGGTTGGAGTCCAATCCAGGCTTTAAGATTTCCTACAACCTGCTGAAGCGGGCGCTCTTCGGCCTGGTGTTCGGCGATATTTTCATGCGCTGTCTCTACCGGATGCGCCCCTACGAGAAGGTACCGGGTTCCGCCAACGCCCTGCACCAGCGGCTGGAAAAGAAATGTATCGCATTTGTCTCCGGCTCCAAGGTAACCTACGCCGGATATAAGAAGCTGTGCCGGGAGATCATTCAGGAGTTTGACCATCTGCCCATCACCGATGAGGTGAAGCCCAAAGTGGGTGTGGTGGGCGAGATTCTGGTGAAATTCCTTCCGGCCGCCAACAACCATCTGGTGGATCTGCTGGAGGCGGAGGGAGCCGAGGCTGTGGTTCCCGATCTGATGGATTTCCTGCTCTACTGCTTCTACAACCAGAACTTTAAGGCGGAAAACCTGGGCACGAAGAAGACTACTGCCACCCTCTCCAACATGGCAAACGCCTTCCTGGAGAAGATGCGCAAAACCGCCCGCATTGAGTTTGAGAACAGCAAGCACTTTGATCCGCCGGCCCGCATTCAGGATCTGGGTCGGATGGCCAAGGACATTGTTTCCCTGGGCAATCAGACCGGCGAAGGCTGGTTCCTGACCGGAGAGATGCTGGAGCTTATTCACTCCGGCACCAACAACATCGTCTGCACGCAGCCCTTCGGCTGCCTGCCCAACCATGTGGTGGGCAAGGGCGTGATCAAAGAGATCCGGCGCCAGTATCCTCTGGCCAACATCGTAGCCATCGACTACGATCCCGGCGCCAGCGAGGTAAACCAGCTCAACCGAATCAAGCTGATGCTCTCCACCGCCCAGAAGAACCTGCAGAAAGAAAAAGAGGAGAAGGCGATGAGATCGGGATCCTGACCGTTCTTCCAAGGAAAATAATGACCTGATCACACAGAAGGGGCCTCCGGTTCATACCGGTTGGCCCACTCCATATAAAAGGAGACAGTTCCGCAGAGATTCAGCGCTTTGAAAAGCCTGAACTTCGCAGGACTGTCTCCTTTTTTATCATCTCTTCACCGGATACCGGATTACTGTCTTTAAATTTTCCGGTCTGCACTTTCGCGCATCGCTCAGGTAGATCTCGTGGTGATACCTTCCGTCTGAAAAATCCGGCTGGTATCCCTGCTCTGCGGCAAACTGCTCCATGCGCTCCAGGGTTTCTGGCTCGTTGTCGTAGGGCCCGATATGCATACACTGCACGCACAGGCCTTCCTTATAAGTGAGGAATTCCACCTTAGAAAAATCGGTTCCCTTCTTTCTGGACGCCTCGCCGATGGCCCAGTCGAACTCCTCCTCCGTGACAAATTCCGGAAGACGGATCAGAGAAATCCACTGAAAATCCTCCTTGCGGGAATAATCTACGCCCCGGATTCCCTCCTGCCACCAGAAGCCCTCCAGAGGAGGCACCACATAGTCGAAATATCCTTCCATTTTGTGGGATCCCATTTTACTCATTTTGATGGTATAGGCCACGCCGTACAGCAGCCCGATGGAAGCCTGATACGCACCACCCTCCTGGTTTGGATTGCCCTGGCCCCGCACCGCCAGGAAATTCATGGACGGGATCTCAATGAGCTGAGGCTGCTTGGGCGGAAGGTAAAATTCCCGGTATTCCTTCTTATAGTCAAACGCTGCCATCTTATCTCCTCCTTTTCCTGTCCCTGGAGGCTGGGAGCGCCTCCATCCATGCACCGTTCTTCCGGTTACTCACATCTCATACCGTCTCTGAAGCTCCTGGCCCAGTTTTTCCAGTTTTCCCCGAAACTCTTCCGGTTCCAAAAGCTCAGCACCGCCCTGAAACGACAGTATCCAGCTGAGAATACTCTCCTGGTCCGTAAATCCGAACGAAAACAGAAGCCTGCCGTCTTCCTGCTGCACAAAACTGTCCAGGCCGTAATCTTCCATCACCCGCCATCGATATTCCGGTTCGATCAGGGCCTTCACCTGATATATATGGGGAAATACAGTCTCATTAGACAGATCCGGCAGGGGAGCCAGCCGTTTCTCAAAACCTTCTTCCGCCTGCAGGTCCGCCATGCGTCCCAGCTTAAACAGGCGGTAATCCTCCCTGTCCCTGCAGTAGCCCCAGACGTACCAGCCGGCCCACCGGAAAATCAGATAATAGGGCTCTATCAGACGGTCTGTTTCTCCCCTGGGGGAAAAATAGCGAAAGCAAATGAGCCGGCAGCGCCTGATGGCCTCATCGATCAGTTCCACCTTGGGCGCAAGGGCAGACTTGCTCCAGGCAGACAAGTCAATCAGAATATGCTGTCCTCCCGGCAGCAGGTCGGAGGCTCCGGCAGAGAGCTTTTCCATAAGCTGGGCGTACCGATTGGTCTTGCTCACGCTGTCCAGGCTGCGAAGGCCGGCAAGGATCGCCTGCATCTCGGCAGATGTCAGCAGCGTACTGTCAATCTTATAGCCCTCCATAATGGAGATTCCGCCTCCTGCCCCCTGAACAGTCACCAGCGGGATGCCTGCCCTGCAAAGGTCCTCAATATCCCGGTTGATGGTGCGGCGGGATACCTCAAACTTTTCCGCCAGATAGGGAGCAGTCACCCGCTCCTGCTGCAGCAGAATGGACAGAATTCCTATCAATCGGTCAATCTTCATCGTGCCCTCGCTTTCTCCCCTGTCTTTTTCTTTTCTTCATTCCTCATCTTATCACAGGGTTCATGACAACAGTATGTCATGTTTCCAATAAAGGTGCAACTGAAAAAAGTACCTTTTCGTCCAGAAAAATGATCTCATACTCCCGGCTTCCCAGACCATGCTGCGCCGGATGGGAAACACAATCGCAGTCCACACTCAGGCGGTTGGCCACATTTCTGCAGGCCCTATTTTCTGCTCTTTAGAAGATCCCTATAGCGAGACACTCATGCTGGTCAATCAAGGTGATACCAAATCTGAATTGATTGAGCTGGTAAAAAAATCACTCCAACGCAATTTCGCCAGGCTGCCAGTCCCTCGCGGCCAGCCCCACCGGGCGGGTATTGCCGGGGACAAATACATCGTCCTCCTCCGGCTCCAGCCGCTCTCCATCCTTAAGCATGAAGGCATCCATCAGCTCATCGGTATCTTCCCGGTAAAAGGCAAAGCTGAATTTTGCTATATGAAGTGGTTCTCCGTTCTCATAAAACTCATCCTCCCAGCCTTTCTCCAGTTCAGTCTCTTCGGCATTCTCCATTCCGTCCTCCTGCAGGTTCACAAATTCCTGCTCGATCTGCGCGGCCGCCTGCTCCAGTTCTTCCACGGCTGCGTCCCCGTAAACGCTGTAGCTGCAGTAATAAATTTCCTGCTCCCCTATCCCGGAATAGCGCTCCACCAGCCTTCCACCCTCCGCCAGGGCCACGCCCTCCATAGCCTCGCTCAGCTCATCCAGCAGAAGATGCCCGTAGATCCGTCTGATCCTTCCGGTCTCTCCCCTCACCACCCGGTCATCACAGGAGCGCTCCAGATCCCTCTGCGCCTCCTGCGCCATCAAGTGAACCAGCGGATTAAACCAGTGGAAGGACCTGGCCGCCAGAAATAATAATTTAGCCCACAAATCTCCCCTCTTCGCGTGAACCAGCTCATACCGCAGGATCAGTTCCAGTTCCGTCTCTCCGTACTCTTTTCTGGGAAGCACCAGCCATTGAGTCAGAAACCCCATCAGCTGCGGCTGATGGATCCGGGAATTTTCCAGTAGGATCACTCTTCCCTCAAGCCCCAGCTTTTCCTGTTCCCCGCGAAACTTCTCCCATCGGATTCCCTGTTCAACCCTTACGCCGCTGCGGACAATTCGCCTGTGATACAGCAAGTAGGAAATGAAATGGACCGTGAAAAACAGCAGGACCCCCATCATCCACACCAGGGCAATCCCCTTGCGGCGGCTCTTTGCCCATCTTGTCACAGCCCGCCACGCATTGGCCAGACCCTGATTTCTCCCTTCCTGTTTCGTGATAACGGCCCTTGTTCCCTGCTCCGCTTCTTCGTAAATTCCCGTAAATTCCTCCGCTGCGCCTTCCGTCCTTTTCAATACTGATATTCCCGCAGAATCCGCGTGTTGGAGCATCCCGTATCCAGGCAGATTTACCGGGAGCAAAAGCCTCACCGCCAGGAATATCCAGATCAGATACTTCCATCCTGCCCCGATCCGGCTATTTAACAGGGGGTTCAGGCATTTGAGAATCAGCGTCACAATTCCCACCTGCAGGGAGATGCCGAGCACCGTTTCAAAAAGTACTTCCATCCCGCATCACTCCTCCCCAAACTGATCCAGGTACTCCCTCAGCTCTTGAATATCCTCCCGGCTGACACAATTCTCCTCATACAGGGTAGCCACCAGGCTCTTTAAGGAATTGCCGTACAATTTCTCCAAAATACCCTTGCTCTGAGACGCACCGTACTGTTCCTCGGTCACCGCGGCCCGGTAAAGATTCTTCTCTCCTCCTCTGTCACAGATCAGATATCCTTTGTCCTCCAGTCTGCTAAGAACAGTCATCAGGGTGGACAGGGCCCATTTCCGTTTTCCCTCCAGCTTTTTCCGGATGTAGGTGGAGGTCACCGGTTCCGGTTCCCGCCAGATCACCATCATAATCTCCAGCTCCGCTTCACTTAAATGCTTCCCCAATTTTGCTCACCTCTTTTCTTTTTACATATTATACGTTATGTATAATTAAATTATACGCAATGTATAATACTTGTCAAGTATTTTCTTTCAATTTTCAGGAATTCGCACCTCTTTCAACCAAAATTTCTACTTTTTGCTCCTATATCAAATTTCCCATTTCACAGAGACGCCGCCCGATGGCCATAAAGCCACCGGACGGCGTTTTACAGGCAATATGGCAGACAGCCGTACCTGCGAAGATCCTTTTATCCTATTTTTCTTGTTCCAGCAGAGGATGAAGCACCTGCCGGATTTTTGAGCGCACAATGTCGAAGGCCACATCGTTTTTTCCGCTGTTGATAATCATATCTGCCATGGCTTTGGTGGGCTCCACATACAGGTTATGCATGGGCTTTACCGTGGTCAGATACTGGTTCACGATATTGTCCAGATCCCTGCCCCGCTCCTTCACATCCCGGACAATCCGGCGGATGATCCGCTCGTCCGCGTCCGCCTCCACGAAAATCTTAATGTCAATCAAATCCCTCACCCGGGGATCGGCCAGGAGCAAAATTCCCTCCACCAGAATGATTTTCCTGGGTTCGATCCTCATCACCTGGTCTGAGCGGTTGTGCTGACTGTAGTCGTACACCGGGCACTCCACCGTCTCTCCCCGCTTCAACCGCTGCAAATGCTCCACCAGAAGATCTGTCTCCAGGGAATCCGGATGGTCATAATTCACTTTTTTCCGCTCTTCAAAGGGGACCTCGTCCTGTCTGCGATAATAGTTGTCATGGTACAGCACCGCAATCTCATCGCCGAATTCCTCCTTCAGCCGGTTGGTAAAAGTGGATTTCCCTGATCCCGTGCCTCCCGCAATCCCAATAATCATACACTCCATATGTCCGCCCTCTCTTTCCGTATATACATTCTGTAAACAGATGCAGTCTTATATCTGAAGACAGGATCAGTATAACATTAATCCATCCGTTTTTCACCCTCTTTGATAATTAAACAAAAAACACTTGACTCTCCCGCCGCGTAATGGTTTACCCTTGAGGAGAAAGGAGGATCATATGAAAACGGTAAAAGAAGTGTCAAAGATAACCGGAGTCAGCATACGGACCCTCAGATATTATGACGAAATCGGCTTGCTGAAACCCACAAAGCTGACGGATTCCGGTTACCGCCTTTATGACAATACCGCATTGGAAAAACTGCAGGAAATTATGTTCTTTCGAGAGTTGGAGCTTCCCCTGACTGAGATTAAAAAGATTATGGAAACCCCCAATTATGACAGGGAGCAGGTCTTATCGGCCCAGAAACGCTGTCTTGAAAGAAAACGCAACCGGTTGAATGGATTGATTGAGCTGATTACAGACGTGATGAAAGGAGTAAATACCATGAGCTTTGAAGCATTCAGCAGCGATGATATTCAAAAAATGTTAGACCATACCTTAGCAGTTATGCCCGGGAAATCCCTCAAGGAACAGATCGAAAAATACGGAAGTGAGGAAAAGTACAGAGAACAGTTAGCCAGCGGTTTCAAAAACGAGCAGGCCGTGGCTGACCTGATAAAATGGTACGGCAGCAAAGAAAAGGCCATGGAGGCCGTATTGCAGTCTACGGGAAAACCGGAGGATTTTAAAGCGGATCAGGATGAAAACGAGAAAATTTACAGGCAGTTTATGACCGCGAAACTGGAGCGCAATGACCGGCTGGCAGAAGAAGCGGTGGCCATGCTGGCGGAAAATTACAAGCGTTTGTTTCATCTGGATAACGCAAGAAATCTTCTCCTTGATTTGGCAAAGGAATATTTATCCCGCGGAAAATTAGCTGAGGCCACCGATAAGCAGTATGGGGCGGGCTGCGCGGAATATATCGCCAATGCCATTCACTTGTATTACGGCGTTTAAAACAACCATCGCCCGATTAACAGCAACCGCGGCGCAGGCAGGAATCTCTTACCGCCTGCGCCGCAGCGCCTCTTATCCATGAAAAAGTATGGCTGCCGGCCCAAATGGCATCCGGCCTTTACTGTCTTGCATCCACCAGCAGGGCTCCCTGTCTGGCTCCCCGCTCCGGGGTGGGGAAACTGATTCCGTTACCAGACCCGGACAGATCCAGGTACAAATACCCCAGCTCATCCTCATTCACGATCCATCCCAGGTGAACCGTCACGGTCTCCCCTGGCTGGATACTCGGAATGTAATTGCTGCCATTATTGACCCCGTCCGCGCTGCGCACATCCCAGTAACCCATCTCTTTATGTCCGGCTGGTCCGGACTGCTCAGTCCAGTCCCAGTCTCCGGGCTCTGCCTTTGCCCTGTCATAGACGGTGAAGGTATCTCCATCCTCCAGAAGGCTCATGACACAAGCTCCGAACAGAACGTTGTTCGCCGCTTCCTCCCCGGTGTTGGTATATTCTGCCGTGACGTACAGCAGCTTCTGCCCCACCTGTTCCGTCTTTATCACCTGATCCACCGTGGCGATGCCGTCTCCGCCTTTCACGAAACGGATCTCATCCGGCTGCAGGACTCCCTCACTGTCTGCCGCCTCCCTCCAGGTGTCATCCACATAGGGGGAACTCTGCCAGTCTCTTAGCAGATCCAGACGATCTGACAGCTCCACGGAGGTTACCTTGACCTGCAATGGCACATCAATCGAATCTCCCTGGTCATTCTGCCCTGCTGCCTCCAGCAGAAAGCTCTCCCCGATTTGGCTGATGGTCAGCTCCTCCCGGTCCGCCGTTACTTTTGAATCGATGATCATCATATCCGGCTCATCGCTCCAGGTGGCGTAGACCTCATCCATGGGGGTGGTCTCCCCGGTGGGCACCAGGCTGATCCCAGCCGCCACCGCCAGAGCATCCTCCCTGCTCACATCCGATGCCACAAACATCTCCAAAATCTGCCATACCTCAGGATACATTACATAGATTCTCCTGTTAAAGACAGGTCTGGGGCGCCATCCTCCCCGGAATCCTCCACAAACTCCACATACACACCCTCGTGATCCCCCACGGTGATCTGTTCGCTCCCGACCACATCCGTCAGCAGCATGGAGCCATCCATGCCCTCCTTGTCCATCACAACGGTAGTCATGCTGATGCCGCCCTGCCACAGGCTGTCCTCATAGCCAATCTTCAGCCCATCATCGTAGGATACCATCCCTTCCGGGATATAGGAGGCCTCAATCTTCACCTCAGGTACCTCCTCCGGAGCCTGCCAGGCTGCGGAAGAAGCAGATGGGGAAGCCTGCTCCGATGAAGCCTGAGCGGACTTGGAAACCGCCTCCGGTGTATCTGTGCCTGAGATCCCGGAACCATCCCCCGCACCGGATGTTCCCTTATCCTCCTGCTTCCTCACGCTGATCTCCAGGCCGTACTCTCCCACCTGCTTCGTGGAGAAGGACAGCCCCAGCTTCACTCCCGCCATCACGGTGGTTCCCAGCACCGCCACAGAGGCGGCGATGAAAATTATGGTTCTCCTTCTATTCCTTCCTCTCCGTTTCGTTTCCCTGCTTTGGCCTGCACCTATTCCCGCTTGTCCGTCTTCCCATCCTGCACGGTTTCCGGTAAATGCGGCAGTTTGGCCCTCTGCCCGGTCCTCCCTTTGCTCCTGCGGCAAACCATTGATCTGCCGTCTCACTTCCCTTGCCACCATCTGCCGGATCTCCTCCGGCATGGAAGGAAACTCATCCCGCAGCCGTTCCACATCCTTGCCCTTCGCTCTCATCTCTTTTCACCTCATCCGCTTCCTGTTCGTCCATGCTTTTCCCGTACTGATCCGGTTTCCCGTGCTCCAGCTCCCGGCGCATTCGCATTCTGGCTCTGGACAGCCGGTTTTTCACGGTGCTCTCCGGCACCTCCAGCATAGCCCCGATCTCTTTCACACTGTATCCCTCCAGATAGTAGAGGGTGACGCAGATGCGGTAGGGCTCAGGCAGCTGCTCCAGGGCTTCGTAAAGCTCCGAGTAATCCCTGTCCTCCCGGGTCTTTTCCTGCTGAGGGTAATCCTCCAGAAATACCAGCTTCTGCTTTCCGCGCAGCAGGGTATAGCACTCGTTGATCACAATCCGGATCAGCCAGGTTTTCGCCAGGCTGTCCCGCCGCAGCGTATCCACCTTGGCAAAGGCCTTCACAATAGCCTCCTGCATGGCATCCTGACAGTCCCCGTCATCCCGAAGCAGGGTCTTCGCCACCCGATACATGCTCTCCGAAGACGCCAGAATCAGGTTTCCCAACTGTTCCTTGTCCATATGATTTTTGTCCTTTCCGCCGGCCGGCGTTTTTATGTTTCGGGGACTGCCGCGGCCGCTGACGCTTTTGGAAAACGCCGCTTTTATCACCATTTCCCTGGCGCTTCCCGCTTTGTCCCTTCAATGGTTAGACGTTTCAGGACTTCATGAGGTCTCAATGAATCTCAAATTTCTTTTTGACGCTTAA
>DBFBJF010000056.1:0-10705 GCA_048203265.1 Candidatus Merdiplasma sp. | reverse complement strand
TTTGAGAATAAAGTCTGCTGCTCCAAAACGCAGAGCTTTTTGTATCTGTTTAAATTCTCTGCACTCTGTAAGTATGATTACCCTGGCCTTAGATTTTTTATATTTGACTAATTCCATCACTTCAAATTCTGTACCATCTCTTGTTACAAGATCTGTAATAATCAAATCCGGCCTTTGTGCTGAAAGCACTTCCGCAAATAGATCTATATCATATGTGCATGATAAAAAATCCGCTGAAGCCGTAAGCGGTTCAAGAAGAAATTTTAGTTTTTGATAATCCTGTTCTGTTTCATTCACCAGTAAAATTCTATTCATCATCTATTACCATATCATGCAATGTTTCCCTTATAGGAAATACTATAGCACATTATTCTGTCATTCTGTAAGAAAGAAAAACAGCTGTACCCCTTCACAAATCCAGGGTACAGCTATATTTTTCGATTTACTGGATTGCCTCCAGCATTCCTGTTTCCATATTTCTATGATATCCAGACAGTGAACTCCAAATATTTTCCGCATCAAAGCCAGAGGGCATATGCGCTCTGTTATATACCAGATACAAAGTCAGCGTATCAACGTCTTCCATGGTGCATTTCCAAATAGGACTTGTTCCACTCTCATCCACATCCTCCACTATATCGAAAGGATATCCATCATATTCTTCTGCTTCATTGGCCGGATTCTCGACAAAGTCAAGGCGAGATGTAATCTCTTTGCCCTCAACACCATACGCCTGCATCAAACGGTTCCATCCACTGATAAACTGATCTTCTGCTCCTTCGCTAGTTTCAAAAAACTCTTGATTTGTAATGCCATGAAGCCCATACATATCCGCCGTTCCGCCTAAGTACACCATATTGAAACCATACTCTGCAATCTGTGCCAGTTCCTCATCTGATGCTGCATACCACCTGGTTTCAACTGTAACCGGCTGATCCATAATACCAACTCCTGCCAGTTCGGATTGATGCGCCATAGAATATTGCAGAGCATCGTTTCCGCCGCGTGAACTTCCCACAACATAAATACGGCTTTCATCAATATTATAATTTTCTTTCACAGCAGCGATAATATTGTTAACTGTCTCCTCGTCTCCAGTCTCCTCTGGAGCTGCCAGCACGATGCCCTCTTCTGCTGCAATCTCACAGAAACCGAAAGTCTCGATCTGGTATGCTGCCTCGCCGCCTCCGTGGAATACAACAATCAGAGGATAGCCTTCTTCCGGCGCTTCCGCTTTCGTCGGGTTATATACAAAGTAGTCACCGCTAATACCATCTTCCACATCCGGATCATCGAAATACGCATCCTTCGATAATCCCTGCTGCGTCCAATAATTTAGCAAGCCATCATCCATCTGGTCTTCATAAAGCATATGGATATACCATAGCTCCGCCGTTTTTTCGCCCAAAGCGCTATTTACAAACGCATCTAAATCTACCTGCGGATCAAATCCTTCCTGACGTCCGGTAGACAGGAAATTTATAACGTATCCAAGTGTGGGATCCGTAACGCTGGAATCTTGCGGATACCAGAAACTAATATCATACAGATATTTCAGAGGATAGTTATATTCACCCGTCTCCAGATATATCTGCCCAGTTTTTCCGTTAATACTCAGAATGTCAGACAAATTCTGGGTATCATCTCCCGCAAATCCTGTTGTAGCCATCCCTAAAGTCATGGCCGCGCCAGTAAGCAACGCTAATGCTCGTTTCATTTTTTGTTTCATATCCGTCCTCCTTTTTGATTTTTTAATCATTTTCATTTTAGCAACGGAATGATACAAAAAATACTGCAATTTCATCGCATACCGACTGCATATTTTTGATAATAAAGGTAAATTTTTGTTATTTATTCTCTTTTTTGCTCTTTTTCGTCCCCCAAATGGAAATAGCCAGCAGAATCAACGCGCCCACTCCCATCCAGAGGAAGGACACATTCATACCGTGTATCATGGCGTTGTCCCCGTAGCTCTCCGCGGACGCGGCACTGACCGTGGTCATGATGCCCACAAAGACGGCGGATCCGATGGATCCGGCGATGGTCCGGAAGGAAGTCAGCAAGGAGGACGCATCTGCCACTTTCTGGGAGGTCACATTGCTGGTTCCCCAGGTCAGCAGCGGCATCATCAAGCTGCCGATGGCAATATTGCGTGTCACGTTCAGCGCAGCGGCAACCCAGAGGGGCGTTCCCATCGTGAGAAAGGACATTCCCAGATTGCTGGCCAGAAGAACTGCGGATCCGGTTATAAAAAGCTTTTTGATGCCAATTTTATCATATAATCGTCCCGCAAAGGGGCTGACCACAGCGGTGGCCAGGGAGCCGGGCAGGGTAACCAGACCGGAGACCACGGCGGAATAGCCCATCACATCCTGAACATACAGCGGCATCATCACCGAGGATCCCATCATAACCAGGTAGAGCACCATGCTGGCAATCACACTCACCGCATAATTCCGGTTTCCCAGAATCTTCACATCCAGGAAGGGTTTTGACAGCCTGCACTGGCGAACAAGAAACAGGGCGCAGATTGCGATGCCAACCAGCAGCACCAGTCCGGCCTGAACACTGAACAATCCATAGCTGCTGATGTTTCCGATTCCAAGGGTGATGCCGCCGAAGGCGAAAATGCTCTCCACGAAAGAAAGCACATCAAATTTCTTGTCCTGCAGCTCCAGCACATCCTCAAAGACCATTCCCGAGATCACAAAGGATACGGCCATGATGGCCAGAACAAGATAGAAGATGGATTTCCAGCCAAAAGCGTCAATCATCAAGCCCGCTATGGTGGGGGCCACGATGGGCGCCACTGTGGTGGCCAGTCCATACGTTCCCATCATAGTTCCTTTCTTATTTTCAGGGTAAACCGTCAGGATCACAACCTGAGCCACAGCCATCAGCACTCCGTTTCCGCAGGCCTGTAGAATTCTGCCTGCCATCATAATGCCGAAATTTCCGCTGAAAATGCTGAGCAGCAGTCCCAAAATATATCCCCCGATTCCTGTCATATACAGTTTCTTCGTTGGAAATCGGGTAATGAGAAATGCGGTCAGGGGCATGATCATTCCCATTGCCAGGGAATAACCGCTGGTGACCCATTGTCCAATGGATGTGCTGACCCCGAAATACTCCACCACATTGGGAAGTGCCGTGGTCATAGCCGTTGATAATGTAGATGACGCGATGCCGGACACAACCAGGTTGATAAAAATCAAGGTTCGTCTGGCATCCGTTAAATGCGCTGCTTTATTCTGCGACATGATGTTCCTCCATTCTATGCCATACTTTCTGATTTACATTCTCCATCATTTTCTCCAGCGTCTCTTCTGCCTGCCCTACCTCCTCCTTTTTCAGGTCAGCGCACAGAATCTCATAAAACTTGCTGTGTATCTCTTTGATTCGGCTGGCAGCCGGACGAGCCTTCTCCGTCAGGTACAGCTGCTTGATCCGCCTGTCATTTTCACTTCTGACCACGTTCACATAGCCGATCTCCGTCAGCTTCTTGATCACTTTGGTCAGCGTTGCCTTGTCAACCCGGATGCATTCCACCATCTCCTGGGCCGATGCGCCCGGGTGGTTGTACAGATATTCCACGTAGAACTGCTGTCCCCATCCAATCTCAAATTCTGCCAATCCATGATCGTAATACATCTTCATCAGCCGGTCCAAAATGGAAATATACCGGGCCAGATTGGAAAAATGCCCATTCATCCCTTATCTCACCTTCTTTCCGGCAGGTAGTATAGCACAATTTAGTAGCGTTCGCAACTTTTTTCTAACTTCCTATGAATCAAAAAACCGGCAGTCCGGGATCTGTCCCTACTGCCAGTCTGTTTCCTTCAAGTTTCCACTCGTTTTTCAGTGCAAATCTGCAGGTTTGAAGTATTTTCCCGCAAAGAGCCCCTTCCCCCCTGCGGGACTGTGAAGGCGTCTCCTCCATCATCAGCCGGAAAGCCTGACTGAATTTGCATGTTTTTAGTTGCTCCTCAAACAGCCAAGCCGCTCCCTGGCCTGTTCGATCTGTTCTTTCGATGGAGGTTTAATTCCCTCCAGCGGATCGGAAAGCCCCAGTTCCTTCCATTTATATGCTCCCATCGTGTGATAGGGGAGCACCTCCACCCGCTCCACATTGCGCATAGTTTTTATAAACCCGGCCAGCCGGTCCAGGTCCTCGTCCCGGTCCGTCCACTCCGGCACCAGCACATGGCGGATCCACACCGGCTTTCCCGTATCGGACAGATACCGGGCCAGATCCAGAATATTCCGGTTGGTGTGCCCGGTGAGCTGCCTGTGCCGTTCCTCATCCATATGCTTGATGTCCAGCAGCAGAAGGTCCGTCACTTCCATCAGCTCCCGAAATTTTCCGAAAAAAGGCTCGTTCCTGGTAAAGGGATTTCCCGAGGTATCGATGACCGTGTGCACTCCCCTCTCCTTTGCCCTCCGGAAAAAGTCCAGGAGAAAATCAATCTGAAGAAGAGGCTCACCGCCGCTGACGGTGATGCCCCCCTCCGATCCCCAGTAAGACCGGTAGCGGAGGGCCCGCCCAAGCAGTTCCTCCGCAGTGTAGGGAGTGCCGGCCTTCCGCTCCCAGGTGTCAGGATTGTGGCAGAAGCGGCAGCGCATGGCGCAGCCGGCGAGAAACACCAGATAACGCACGCCCGGCCCGTCCACAGAGCCGAAGCTCTCCAGAGAATGGACATATCCCTGTATCATCTTTCTGTTCCTTTCCCGTCTTCCCGGAGCTTACATTCTGTCATGGCAGGTTCTGGAAATCACATCCATCTGCTGCTCCCTGGTCAAATCAATGAACTTCACCGCATACCCGGAAACCCGGATGGTAAAGTTGGCGTACTCCGGCTTCTCCGGATGCTCCATGGCATCCACCAGCTTCTCTGTTCCGAACACGTTCACATTCAAATGGTGCGCTCCCTGGCTGAAATATCCGTCCATCACCCTCACCAGATTGTCCACCCGCTCCTGCTCACTGTGTCCCAGCGCTCCCGGACTGATGGTCTGGGTATTGGAAATGCCGTCCAGGGCCAGCTTATAGGGCAGTTTGGCCACGGAGTTGAGGGAAGCCAGCAGGCCGCTCTTCTCCGCTCCGTAGGAGGGATTGGCTCCCGGCGCCAGAGGCTCGCCCAGCTTTCTGCCGTCCGGCATGCTGCCGGTGGCTTTTCCGTACACCACATTGGAAGTGATGGTGAGAATGGAAGTGGTGGGCTCGGAATCCCGGTAAGTATGGCACTTTCTCAGCTTGTGCATGAAGGTCTTCAACAGCCACACCGCAATATCATCCGCCCGGTCATCATCGTTCCCGTATCTGGGGAAATCTCCCTCGGTGACGAAATCCACCGCCAGGCCCCTCTCATCCCGGATTACCTTCACCCTGGCATACTTGACGGCGCTCAGGGAATCCACCACATGGGAGAAACCGGCAATCCCCGTGGCAAAGGTTCTTCTCACATTGGTGTCAATCAGGGCCATCTCCGCCGCCTCATAGTTGTATTTATCGTGCATGTAGTGGATCATATTCAGAGTATCCACGTACAGCAGGGTCAGCCAGTCCATCATGGCGTCATAGCGTTCCATCACCTCATCATAATCCAGGTACTCGGAGGTAATGGGGCGGTAGGCCGGTCCCACCTGCTCCCCGGTCTTGCAGTCCACGCCGCCGTTGATGGCGTACAGCAGGCACTTGGCCAGATTGGCCCTGGCTCCGAAGAACTGGATTTCCTTTCCTGTCTCTGTGGCAGACACACAGCAGCAGATGCTGTAGTCGTCTCCCCACTCGGGACGCATCACATCATCATTCTCATACTGAATGGAACTGGTGTCCACGGAGATCCTGGCCGCATACCGCTTAAAGTTTTCCGGCAGATGGGGCGAGTAGAGCACCGTCAGGTTCGGCTCCGGGGAGGGCCCCATATTCTCCAGGGTATGCAGGAAGCGGTAGTCGTTTTTCGTCACCATGGACCGGCCATCCATGCCGATGCCCGCCACCTCCAGAGTCGCCCACACCGGGTCGCCGGAAAACAGCTCGTTGTAGGAGGGGATCCGGGCAAATTTCACCATACGGAATTTCATTACCATGTGATCAATCAGCTCCTGGGCCTCCTGCTCCGTGATCAATCCCCGCTTCAGATCCCGCTCTATGAAAATATCCAGGAACGTGGACACCCGGCCCACGCTCATGGCCGCTCCGTTCTGGGTTTTGATGGCTGCCAGGTATCCAAAGTACAGCCACTGAACCGCCTCTCTGGCATTGGAAGCAGGCTTGGAAATATCATATCCATAGATGGCCGCCATCTCCTTCATCTGCTCCAGAGCCCGGATCTGATCCGCCACCTCCTCCCGCAGTCTGAAGTCCGTGCTTCTCATCCCCCGCCGGGCATACTTGTCAAAATCATAGTGCTTGCGCTCAATCAGAAAATCGATACCGTACAGGGCCACCCGGCGGTAATCTCCCACGATACGTCCCCGTCCGTAGGTGTCAGGCAGGCCGGTGATAATCTTATTGTGCCGGGCCCGCTTCATCTCCGGCGTATAAATATCAAACACTCCCTGGTTGTGGGTTTTGTGATATTTGGTAAAAATTTCATGGAGTTTCTGGCTTGGCTGATAACCGTAGGTGGTGCAGGCTTTCTCTGCCATACCAATCCCTCCATAGGGCATAAAGGCCCGCTTGAGCGGTTTGTCCGTCTGAAGGCCCACCACCTTCTCCAGCTCCTTCAGCTCCTCATCAATATATCCCGGGCCGTAGGCAGTCAGGCCGGAAACCACCTCTGTCTCCATATCGAGAACGCCGCCTTTGGCACGCTCCTCCTTCTGCAGCTCCTGAAGCTTTCCCCAAAGCGTATTGGTGGCCTCCGTGGGGCCGGCAAGAAAGCTTTCATCCCCCTCATAGGGTGTATAATTCGTCTGAATAAAATCACGGACATCTACAGAACTCTTCCAGTCTCTGCCCGCAAAACCTTCCCACTGTTCAAACTTTGGCATAGGTACGTTCCTTTCTTTTCCCTGCGATTGTCTCATCGTTTCCAATAAGTTAGTTAAATCTAACTTTGGTTGGATTTTATCATCCATTTCTGTGAGTGTCAATCAACAGAACGCATGTACTGAAAGAAATACACGAATGCGCCAAGGAAGCACCAAATTTCCTCCGGGCTTCCTTAGCGCATTCATCAAAGAGTGCCGTATAGAATTTCCGTCAACCGTTTATCCAGGTAACGTCTGATCACCTGATCCCCATCAAATCCAACGCCCTGGTAGTACTCCTCAACCACGCCTCCTCCGATGGCGCCCAGCGTGTCCATATCGCAGTCAAGCTGGAACAAAAGCCTCATGAAGGATTCAAAGTCACTGCTCTCATAAAAGCATCTCATGGCAACCGGCACGCTGCCCATACAGGTCTCATTCCAGTGATAGTGCTTTTTCAGATCATCCACCGGCTGATCAATGCTGAACTGATATTGATTCGGAGGATACTGGGCCAGCACGTACTCATAAATATCCTGCTTTCCCTTTCCGTGTCTGGCCATCCAAATACACACCGCTGTTGTCACAGCGCCCTTGATCCCCTCCGGATGATCGTGGGACACGCGGGCGGTCTCTGCCGCCGCTTTCTTTACCATCTCCAGATCATCGTAATAATCCGCCACATAGGAAACCCGCATGGCCGATCCGTTTCCATAGCTTCCGTAAGCTTTCGCCCCATCCTGACTGATCCACTTCCCAAAGCGTCCGCCATATCCGCATCCCGGATAGTATCTGCCAATCTCCCTCATAGTGTCCGCATAGTCCAAATTTCCATCGATGGCCTTCTTCAGAGCCAGGCTCATCACCGTGTCATCCGTAAAGCTGCACCTGTCTGTAAACAGACTGCAGCTCCCAGGCGCCTTCGGCCTGGAAAACTCATACTGCGATCCCGCAATATCCCCCAGAATTGCTCCTTTTATTGCCATTTTTTCTTCCCCCTCCCTGCGTTGTCCTCCTCAATTTTTTTCTTCCAGTCTGCCCCCACGATTGCCGCCTGGCAGCGCATCCTGGCAACGGTCTCACTGATTACCTGATAGTTCAGGCTGATGCCCCGGCTGTCATTTTGAAAGGTCACAGCTCTGTCCCGCCCGATGCCAAAGCTTTCCGCTTCCGCCACGGCATCCATATTGGCGCCCAGAAACAGAAACTCCCAGCCGTACTTTTCTTTCTCCTTTTCCACCATGGCTTTCACCCGGGCTCTGGAATACTCCCTGCTGGCATTCTCCATGCCGTCCGTATTGATGACAAAGATCACCTTCTCCGCCTTCGCCTCCCGGGGAAGAGTCCGCTGAATGAGGGCCATCTCATGGATGGTTCTCCCCATGGCGTCCAGCAGTGCCGTACTGCCCCGCACAAAGTATTCCTGATCGGTCAGTTCCTTCACCCTCTCCAAGGGAACCCGGTCATGAATCTTCTCATATTGATTGTCAAATAGCACGGTGGTAATATTAGCCTCCCCTTCCTGGGCTTTCTGCCTGCGCAGCATGGCATTAAATCCCCCTATGGTATCCTGCTCCAAACCTCCCATGGAACCGCTGCGGTCCAAAATAAAAATCAGCTCTGTCAATCCTTTTTTCATAGTACGCTCCTCCTGTTCTCCTGTCTTTTGCCCTTACCTGATAACAGGAGTATAACGGAAAAAAGAAGCTCCATGGTCGCACAGCAGGCGACAAAAGAAGCCGCCGCAAAACGTTTCGGCGCTTCCCACCATAAGTTTCTGCGATGGCCCCCAAATTATCTTTTATGGATTCTTTTACAGTCCGCCTCTATGGGATTTGATTATCCTCCGATCAACGGCTGATCGTAGGCGAACAGCGCCTCGTTGATCTCAAACACATCATATTTGCGGTTCTCCAGGAAAAAACGGATGATCACATCAAACTTGGAGCTGTCGGAGAAGGAAAAACCTGCTGTTTTCAAAAGATCCGCCGCTTCATCCAAGGACAGCTCCAGCGCCACCGCAAAGGCCATCACTGTCTTTTTATTGGGCGCATAATCCGGATGATTCCGGATCTTAGAAAAATGCCTGCGGTCAATGTTGGCTCTGTGGTAAACCTGGGCATCCGTCAATCCTCTCTCATCAATAAGCCGCAGCAGCATCTGGGAAAAGGTTTCTCCCAGATGGTTCAGCATATCCTCCAGCCGCCTCTGGGGTGCCTGCCCGGACAAAAGCGGCGGCATGAAAGACCGGATTGACTCCTCCGGTTCCGGCCCCCGTTTTGCCTCTGTCCTTCTGTCCCATCCCGCGTCTTCTTCTATTCTCTCCCGGAGAAGTCTCCGGTCCCGCTCTCCTTCCGGACGATACGCCGCCCTTTTCTCCTCCACATAGTGATCATCGATATACTCCTGTATGGAAGAGAACAGGCCAAGGCTCGATCTCAGAGAATCCCGGTCATAGACCACCAGGTAGATCATCATCTCGTGCCCCAGAAGAAAGTCCTCAAAGGCCGAAGTGGCCACCCGCAGGGCCCTCTCTTTGGGATAACCGTAGCTTCCGGAGGAAATCAATGGAAAGGCAATGGATTCCAAGCCGTACTCTGCCGCCAATTTCAGGGACTCCATATAGGCGCTGTAGAGGATACTATCCTCTCCCCGGCTGCCTCCTCGCCAGACGGGTCCCACCGCATGAATGATATACCGGGACGGCAGCCCGTATCCCGGAGTGATCACCGCCTTCCCCAGATCACAGCACCCGATTTTCCGGCAGGCTTCCGTCAGTCTGCCCTCTCCCGCGGCCAGATAGATGGCCCGGCTGACCCCGGGGCCCTCCTCCAGACGCATGTTGGCTGTATTCACGATGGCGTCCGCTTTCACTTTTGTTATATCGTTTCTGATTAATAAAAAAGGCATGGGACTTTTCCTCTTAGAGTGTTTCTTCTAACATAATCCGTTTTACAAATCAGACGGTTTCCCCATTTATCCTTAAATTTGCGAAATTTATTGTTCTTTCAGCAGCACCATTCTCTCATAGTCACTGTTGATATCCTCCGATGCTCCATCAATCACTTCATTTTCGATGGACTGAAACTCTTCGTCTGTGCATGAAGTGATATGTCCGTCTTCCACAAAATATGCGGCAAAGCTTTCGAATCTAATCCATTTATTGCGGGAAATAATCTTTTCCAGCTTTAAGCAGTCTGTATACCTGGATATTTTATTCGCATACAGCATATTGTTCACCGTTCCCAAAATATAAGGACTGTGAGTTGTAATAAAAATTTGGTTTTCCCCGTCATTTTTTGCTAACGATATGAACTCAGCCATCATTTTCTGAGCATTGGGAAACAAATGCGATTCCGGCTCTTCTATGATAAAAAATGCCTTTCGATTATGAAGAAGATAATAGAATATTACATTTAAAATCCATACTGCCTCCTGTTGTCCCGATGACGCAAAATTAATTTTTACATATTTATCTTCTGTAACCTGCAGCCTTTCCTCACCATCGATATTTCTGTACTCGCCCTGCAGAATACATTTCATTAACTCAGCCGCTGAAAAAAGCTGCTGCTTATTCACCTTTGCATCTGTCAAATGGATTACGTTTTTAATCATCTGATCAATAGACAACCCAAATTCGGGTTTTAACTGCATGATTCTTTCCAAATAATTCTGTGTACAGTAATCCAAATTTCTTTTCTGTGCATCATCCATAGAACTGTATATATAA
>DBFBJF010000055.1:0-6386 GCA_048203265.1 Candidatus Merdiplasma sp. | reverse complement strand
AGAGATACGGGCAAAGGGGTCCGGCAAAAGATTCGCGGAAAGGGAATGTCTGCGGGTCTAGGCCGTGACCTCTTTTTGCGTGGCAAGGGATATTTTCCTGCGCCTGCCGCAGAGCCCTTCCATATAAATTTATAAAGCTGTGAAGAAAAGTGGGTTTGTCCGCTTTAATCCATCATAGATATAAGGGAAAGGAGCATGTATATGAACACAGAAACAAGGAAGTTTTCCAATGAATATGCGGGATTGTACCGCCCGGAGTTTGAACATGACAACTGCGGAATCGGAGCAGTGGTGAACATTAAGGGGGTCAAGACCCACCGCACAGTGGAGAATGCGCTCAGTATTGTAGAAAATCTGGAACACCGGGCCGGAAAGGATGCGGAGGGAAAGACCGGAGACGGCGTAGGCATTCTGCTGCAGATCTCTCATAAGTTTTTCTCCAAAGCCTGTAAGTCTCTGGGAATTGAGCTGGGAGAGGAGAGAGAGTATGGTATCGGCATGTTCTTCTTTCCTCAGGATGAGCTTCAGAGAAATCAGGATAAAAAAATGTTTGAGAGTGTGGTAAAGAAGGAAGGATTAAACTTCCTGGGCTGGCGGGAGGTACCCACCGATCCCTCTATCCTGGGACAGGCTGCTTTGGACAAGATGCCTTGCATCATGCAGGCTTTTATTGAAAAACCCAGGGAGATTGAAAAAGGTCTGCCCTTTGACCGCCGGCTGTATGTGGTGCGCCGCTGCTTTGAACAGTCCAGTGAATCCACCTATGTGGTGTCCATGTCCAGCAGGACCATCATTTACAAAGGAATGTTTCTGGTAAATCAGCTGCGCACCTTCTTCCGCGATCTGCAGGATCCGGACTACGATTCCGCCATCGCCCTGGTGCACTCCCGTTTCAGTACCAACACCAATCCCAGCTGGGAGCGGGCGCATCCTTACCGTATGCTGGTGCACAACGGCGAGATCAATACCATCCGGGGAAATGCGGACAAGATGTTGGCCCGGGAGGAGACCATGGCTTCCCATTATTTTAAGGGAGAACTGCACAAGATCCTTCCGGTGATCAACGCATCCGGCTCTGATTCCGCCATGCTGGACAACACGCTGGAGTTTCTCACCATGAGCGGCATGGACCTGCCCCTGGCTGTAATGATTACCATTCCCGAGCCCTGGGCCAACAACGATGTCATGAGTCAGAAGAGAAGAGATTTCTATCAGTACTATGCCACCATGATGGAGCCCTGGGACGGCCCGGCCTCCATTCTGTTCACTGACGGTGATATTATGGGCGCTGTGCTGGACCGCAATGGACTGCGTCCCTCCCGCTATTATGTGACAGATGACGGCTATGTGATCCTGTCTTCTGAAGTGGGAGTGCTGGACATCGATTCTAAGAAAGTGGTGCTCAAAGAGCGGCTTCATCCCGGCAAAATGCTGTTGGTGGATACGGTCAAGGGGCGTATCATCAACGATGATGAGCTGAAGGAGAGCTACGCCACCAGCCAGCCCTACGGGGAATGGCTGGATCAGTACATGGTGTGCCTGAAGGATATTAAGATCCCCAATAAGAAGGTGGAAACCTACGATCCTCAGCAGCGTCTGCGCCTGATGAAGGCCTTCGGCTACAATTATGAGGATTACCGCACCTCCATTCTGACCATGGCACTCCAGGGCAGTGAGGGAATCAGCGCTATGGGCATCGATACTCCCCTAGCGGTGCTTTCCGACACTCATCAGCCGCTGTTTAATTATTTTAAGCAGCTGTTTGCCCAGGTGACCAATCCTCCCATTGATGCCATTCGGGAGAAGGTGGTTACCTCCAAGACGGTTTACACCGGAAAAGAGGGAAACCTTCTGGAGGAAAAGCCGGAGAACTGCAATGTGATTAAAATTGAAAACCCCATTCTCACCAACACGGATATGCTGAAAATTCGTAACATGAAGATTGCGGGATACAAGGTGGAGGATATTCCGATTACCTATTATAAGAACAGCAGCCTGGAGAAGGCTCTGGAGCGGGTCTGCCTGGATGTGGACCGGGCTTACCGGGAGGGAGCCAACCTGCTGATCCTGACGGACAAAGGCGTGGATGAGTTCCAGGCGCCCATCCCATCCCTGCTGGCAGTTTCCGCAGTGCATCAGCATCTGGTGAGAACCAAGAAGCGTACCTCCATCTCTGTGATCCTGGAATCCGGGGAGCCCAGAGAAGTGCATCATTTTGCAACCCTGCTGGGCTACGGCGCCAGCGCGATCAACCCTTATCTGGCGCTGGATACCATTCATCAGCTGATTGATACGGGCATGCTGGAGAAGGACTACTATGCGGCAGTGGAAGATTACAACCAGGCTGTGGTGGACGGCATTGTGAAAATCGCCTCAAAGATGGGTATCTCCACCATCCAGTCCTACATGGGTTCCCAGATTTTTGAGGCCATCGGCATCAGCAAGGAGGTCATCGATAAATACTTTACCAATACGGTGAGCCGTATCGGCGGCATTACCCTGAAGGATATTGAGGAGGATGTGGCAGAGCGCCACAGAAAGGCCTTCGATCCCCTGGGACTGGATACCGATCTGACCCTGGACAGCGTGGGACGACACAAATCCCGCAGTGATGGGGAGAAGCACCGCTACAATCCAAAGACCATTCATCTGCTTCAGGAGTCCACTAAGAAGGGGGATTACGAGAAGTTTAAGGAGTACACGGCCCTGGTGGACCAGGAACAGTCCGGATATATCAGAAGCACCATGGACTTTGTGTTCCCGGAGCAGGGTGTTCCGCTGGAAGAGGTGGAGAGCGTGGACTCCATTGTGCGGCGGTTTAAGACGGGAGCCATGTCCTACGGCTCCATCTCCCAGGAAGCTCATGAGACCCTGGCTATCGCCATGAACATGATTCACGGCAAATCCAACACGGGAGAAGGCGGAGAGGCCATCGAACGCTTCACCGTGGGACCGGACGGACTGAATAAGTGCTCCGCCATCAAACAGGTGGCTTCCGGCCGGTTTGGCGTGACCTCCCGGTACCTGGTGAGCGCCCAGGAGATCCAGATTAAGATGGCTCAGGGAGCAAAGCCCGGAGAGGGAGGACATCTGCCCGGCAAGAAGGTTTACCCCTGGGTGGCAAAGACCAGATATTCTACTCCCGGTGTGAGCCTGATCTCTCCGCCCCCTCATCATGACATTTATTCCATCGAGGATCTGGCACAGCTGATCTACGACCTGAAAAATGCCAACCGGGACGCTAACATCTCCGTGAAGCTGGTGTCCGAGGCGGGCGTGGGTACGGTGGCGGCCGGCGTGGCTAAGGCAGGAGCCCAGGTGATTCTGATCTCCGGGTACGACGGCGGTACGGGAGCTGCCCCCAGAAGCTCCATCCACAATGCGGGACTGCCCTGGGAGCTGGGACTGGCAGAGACGCACCAGACGCTGATTAAGAACGGCCTGAGAAACAAGGTGCGCATTGAGACAGACGGAAAGCTGATGAGCGGCCGGGATGTGGCCATCGCCGCGCTGCTTGGCGCGGAGGAGTTTGGCTTTGCCACCGCTCCGCTGGTAACCATGGGCTGTGTGATGATGAGAGTCTGCAACCAGGATACCTGTCCGGTGGGTGTGGCTACCCAGAATCCGGAGCTGCGCAAGCGCTTCAGAGGAAAACCGGAGTATGTGGTGAACTTCATGCGCTTTATTGCCCAGGAGCTGCGGGAATACATGGCGAAGCTGGGATTCCGCACCGTAAATGAGATGGTGGGAAGAAGCGATCTGTTAAAGAAAAAAGAAGTGATGGAAAATCCGCGGGGATACAAGATTGATTTGACCAATATCCTCACCAATCCCTACGCAAAGGAGGGAGCGGCAGTGACCTTTGACCCGGCCCACGCCTACGATTTCCATCTGGAGCGGACGGTGGACGAGAGAGTTCTGCTGAAGGAACTTCTCCCCGCGCTGGAGAAAGGCGAAAAGAAACAGATCAGTATTCAGGTGAAGAATACAGACCGGGCTTTGGGAACCATTTTTGGATCTGAAATCACGAAGCGCCACGGAGAGGGCGTGGAGGAGGATTCCTACGTGGTAAAATGTACCGGCGCAGGCGGTCAGAGTTTTGGCGCCTTCATCCCCAGAGGACTGACTCTGGAGCTGGTGGGGGACAGCAACGACTATTTCGGAAAGGGACTGTCCGGTGGAAAGCTGATCGTTTATCCCCCGGCGGGCGTAACCTTCCAGAAAGATGAGAATATTATCATCGGAAATGTGGCCCTCTACGGAGCCACCAGCGGAAAAGCCTACATAGGCGGCGTGGCGGGAGAACGATTCTGCGTAAGAAACTCCGGTGCCCTGGCCGTGGTGGAGGGCTGCGGCGAACATGGCTGTGAGTATATGACCGGCGGCCGGGTAGTGGTTCTCGGAAAAACCGGGAAAAACTTTGCGGCCGGTATGAGCGGCGGAGTGGCCTATGTGCTGGATGAGGACAGCGACCTGTACACCAAGGTGAACAAAAACATGGTTGCCATTGAGAAGATTACCTCAAAATATGATGTGCAGGAGCTGAAGGAGATGATTCAGGATCACGTGGACTGCACCGGATCAGAAAAAGGAGCGAGGATCCTGGAACATTTCGAAGAGTACCTGCCCAAATTTAAGAAGATTATTCCTCATGAGTTCAAGCGGATGCTGAACACGATTGTGCAGATGGAGGAAAAGGGACTCAGCAGCGAGCAGGCTCAATTTGAGGCGTTCTATGCGCTGGCAAACAACAAGGAGGTGGAGTGATGGGAAAACCAACAGGATTTTTAGAATATGAGAGGGAGGAGAGCACAGAGATTGCGCCCAAGGAGCGCATCGGAAACTTTAATGAGTTTCATATTCCGCTTCCGCTGTATAAGCAGCAGGAACAGGGAGCCAGATGTATGGCCTGCGGAGTGCCCTTCTGCCAGGCAGGAGTGATGATCGCGGGGATGGCCTCCGGCTGCCCCCTGCGCAATCTGGTGCCCGAGTGGAATGATCTGGTTTATCTGGGAAACTGGCAGGAGGCCTACCGCAGACTGGCAAAGACAAATTGTTTTCCGGAGTTTACCTCCCGGGTTTGCCCGGCCCTGTGCGAGAAAGCCTGCACCTGTAATCTGAACGGAGAGCCGGTGTCCACAAAGGAAAATGAGCGGGCGGTGATTGAGCAGGCCTTTGCCTCCGGCTGGGTCAAGCCCCAGCCGCCCCGGGTCAGAACCGGAAAGCGGGTGGCTGTGGTGGGTTCGGGCCCTTCCGGACTGGCGGCGGCCATGCAGTTGAACCGCCGGGGACATGCGGTGACGGTCTATGAGAGAAATGATCGGATCGGAGGACTGCTGCGCTATGGCATCCCCAATATGAAGCTGGACAAGTCCGTGATTGACCGGAGGGTGTCCCTGATGGAGGCCGAAGGCGTGCGTTTCCAGGTTAATGCCAATGTGGGAGACGGAGTCGAGGCAAAGGATCTGCTGCGGGAGTATGACGCGGTGGTTCTGGCCTGCGGAGCCTCCAACCCCAGAGACATTCAGGTGCCGGGAAGAGACGCTAAGGGTATCTGGTTTGCGGTGGATTTTCTGAAGGCAACCACCAAGAGCCTGTTGGATTCCGGGTTTAAGGATAAACAGTTCATATCGGCAAAAGGAAAGCATGTGCTGGTGATCGGCGGAGGAGATACCGGAAACGACTGCGTGGGCACGGCTATCCGCCTGGGCGCCGCTTCAGTCACCCAGCTGGAGATGATGCCGAAAGCCCCGGATGAGCGCACCCCGGATAATCCCTGGCCCGAGTGGCCCCGGGTGTGCAAGACAGATTACGGCCAGCAGGAAGCCATCGCCCTCTTTGGCCATGATCCGAGAATTTACACCACCACCGTATCGGAGTTCGTTAAAAATAAGAAGGGTGAGGTAACCCAGGCGAAGCTGGTGAAGCTGGAGAGCCAGACAGATGAAAAGACAGGGCGGAGGATGATGGTGCCGGTGGAGGGCAGCGAGACCGTGGTGAAGGCGGATCTGGTGTTGATTGCAGCCGGTTTCCTGGGAGCCCAGAAATATGTGACGGATGCCTTTGGGGTGGCCCTGAACCCACGCACCTGCGTAAATACAGCCCCAGGAGAATACGCTTCCAGCGTGCCTAAGGTATTTACCGCCGGAGATATGCATCGCGGACAGTCCCTGGTGGTGTGGGCCATCCGGGAAGGCCGGGAAGCCGCCCGGGCGGTGGACCGGTATCTGATGGGTTATACGGGGCTGTGAATCGTAACTGTAGGCCGGGCGCTCACAACTTTCCATAAAAATGTTCTTGCACTTTCACATTTCGTATGCCATAATAAGCATCGTGAACAATATGGCGTTACGAATGTCGGATGAGCACTGAAAAACCCCCTGGAG
>DBFBJF010000054.1:0-6298 GCA_048203265.1 Candidatus Merdiplasma sp. | reverse complement strand
TCTCCTCTGTCATGGCGGTATCCTTTCCCGCAAAAAAAACATCTGCTGCTATCCCGTCCAGAAGCAGCAGTCTCGCCACGGCAAAGCCGTCCCCTCCGTTATTTCCCGATCCGCAGACCACCAGCACCCGCTCAGGCCTGCCAAACTCTTCCTTTAAGGCTCTGACCACAGCCAGAGCCGCCCGCTCCATCAGCACGGCAGAGGGAACCTGCATCCGCGTAATGGTAAAGCGGTCCAGTTCCTTCATCTGCCGGCTGTCCAACACATATTTCATGGACTAATCCTCCTGAGAACCCCGGTGATTCAGCTTGTAAGACAACTCCATCAGACTCTCCGACAGGTGGACGCTCTCCACCACCACTCCGGGCAGATCCAGATCCGTATGGGCGAAATTCCAGATGCCGGTCACACCGTTGGCCGCCAGAAGCGGGGCTACCTCCAGCGCGCCGGACTTAGGCAGGGTTAGTGTCGCGATATCCACCTTGTTCTCCTTCAGGAATCCCTCCAGCGCGTCTGTCATCATAATGGGAATTCCCCGGACGGACACTCCGGACAAAATGGGATTCACATCGAAGATGCCGATAATCCGGAAGCCCCTTTTTTCAAACTTGACGTAGTTAGCCAGGGCCTGCCCCAGATTTCCTGCTCCGATGATAATCATATTGTAGGTCTTGTCCAGGCCCAGAATTTTGCCGATCTCACTGTAGAGATACTTCACATTATATCCGTATCCCTGCTGCCCAAAGCCGCCGAAATTGTTTAAATCCTGACGAATCTGGGAAGCGGTCACGTTCATTCTCCGGCTCAGTTCATTGGAAGAAATACGCTCCACCTTTTCCTCCAGCAAATCCCCCAAATATCTGTAATAGCGAGGCAACCGCTTTACCACCGCCTTTGAAATCTCCTTTTCCTCCATGGAACCCTCCTCCTTTTTTCCGCATGGAAGCTTTTCAAATATTATACTGGTATGACAAAAACATGTCAATAAACCGGGCTCTGAAATTCCGGTTGTTTTTTGCCGAAATTCCATTATAATGGAAGGGATAACACATAAGAAAAGGATGAACGTAAGGTTATGATACTGGCTTGTCAAAATATCAGCAAATCATTCGGCGTCAATGAAATAATCAAACAGGCGTCTTTTCATATAGAAGAGCATGAAAAAGCCGCCATTGTGGGAGTGAACGGAGCAGGAAAATCCACCTTGCTGAAAATCATTGTAGGGGAGCTGGCTCCGGACGAGGGCGAGGTTATCATCTCCCGGGGGAAGACTCTGGGATACCTGGCTCAGCAGAATATGCTGATGGGCCACCGCTCCATCTACGAGGAAATGCTGGAAGCAAAAAAAGAGGTGATCCAGATGGAGGAGCGCCTGCGGAACATGGAGCTGGAGATGAAGGGGCTCACCGGAAAGGCTCTGGAGGAGCTGATGGATCAGTATCACCGCACCCAGATCATGTTTGAGCAGAAGGACGGCTACTCCTACAAAAGT
This sequence comes from Candidatus Merdiplasma sp., assembly GCA_048203265.1. GTDB lineage: Bacteria > Bacillota > Clostridia > Lachnospirales > Lachnospiraceae > Merdiplasma. The sequence continues at coordinate 4,806 of DBFBJF010000054.1, read as the reverse complement.
GAAATCACCGGCGTGTTAAAGGGCCTGGGCTTCGATGAGGAGGACTTTTCCAGACAGGTAGATACCCTCTCCGGCGGGCAAAAAACCCGGGTGGCACTGGGCAAGCTGCTGCTCTCCTCCCCCGACATCATCCTCCTGGATGAGCCCACCAACCATCTGGACATGAGTTCCATCGCCTGGCTGGAAACCTATCTGCTGAATTACCGGGGCGCTGTGATCATCGTGGCTCACGATCGGTATTTTTTGAATAAAGTGGTGTCAAAGGTGGTGGAGATCGATCAGGGACATGTGATGACCTTTCTTGGCAACTATTCCGCCTATGCGGAGAAGAAAAAGCAGCTCCGGGAAACCCAGCTGAAGGCCTATCTTAACCAGCAGCAGGAGATCAAGCACCAGGAGGAGGTAATCGCCAAGCTCAAATCCTTTAACCGGGAGAAATCCATCCGCCGGGCCGAGAGCCGAGAGAAGATGCTGGATAAAATGGAGGTACTGGAAAAGCCCACTCAGCTGGACACGGAGATCAAGCTGACGCTGGAACCGAAGGTTACCAGCGGAAACGATGTGCTGACAGTGGAGAATCTGTCTAAATCCTACGATGAACTGCTGTTTTCCGATCTGAATTTCCAGATTCACCGTGGAGAGCGGGTGGCCATCATTGGGGACAATGGTACCGGGAAAACCACCATCCTGAAAATCATCAACGGCCTGGTACCTGCTGATACTGGAAAAATTACCCTGGGAAGCAAGGTATGCATCGGTTACTACGACCAGGATCACCAGGTGCTTCACATGGAAAAAACTCTGTTTGAAGAGCTGTCGGACGCCTATCCCACCCTGACCAACACAGAAATCCGGAATGTGCTGGCAGCTTTTCTCTTCACGGGAGATGATGTGTTCAAGCGAGTCAAGGATTTAAGCGGCGGAGAGCGGGGCCGGGTGTCCCTGGCTAAGCTGATGCTCTCCCGGGCAAACTTTTTGATCCTGGATGAGCCCACCAACCATCTGGATATTGTATCCAAGGAGATCCTGGAGGAAGCGCTGAACCGCTATACCGGAACGGTGCTTTACGTCTCCCACGACCGGTATTTCATCAATCAGACTGCCACCCGCATCCTGGATCTGAAGAACCATACGCTGGTAAACTACATCGGCAACTATGATTACTACCTGGAAAAGACAGAGGAGCTGACCCGCATCTATGCGCCGGACACCGGAACGGAAACTCACAAGTCCTCCTCCGATACGCCGCTCTCCTCCTCCCGGGAAGACTGGGAACGGAAGAAAGAGGAGCAGGCCCGGGAACGGAAACGGCAAAATGACTTGAAGAAGACGGAGGGGCGCATTCAGAAGCTGGAGGAGCGGGACGCCGAAATCGACGGACTGCTGGAAAAGGAAGAAATTTACACCGATATGGAGGAATGTACTCGTCTCACCACGGAGAAAGCCCAGATCGGAGAGGAACTGGAAAAATTATATGAGGTGTGGGAGTCGCTGGCTGAATAGCCGCGTCTTCCACACCCCATTTTTATATCTCCAACAGATATTTTTCGTAGGAATTAATGATCGTGGTATGCTGATAACTGGCATAACGTGGGATCTGGTATCCGTAGTTCATGTGTACATGGCCGTGAACCATATATCTGGGCTGATACCGCTCCAAAAGGGGAAGAAATGCCTGAAATCCCCGATGGGGAAGATCTTGCCGGTCATTGATACCGTAGGCAGGCGCATGAGTCAATAAAATATCAAATCCCTTTTTCTTTCTCAACTGAAGCCACAGCTTCCGGATCCTCCAATCCATCTCCCGCTCTGTGTACTGGTGGTTTCCCTCCCGGTACCGCATGGATCCCCCCAGTCCCAGGATGCGCAGTCCCTCGTATTCATAGATGGTATCCTCAATACAGGTACAGCCCTCCGGGGGCTTACTGTCATATTTCTCATCGTGATTTCCATGAACGTACAGAACCGGACAGTTGGCCATGGTAACCAAGAAAGAAAGATACTCGGCCGGCAGATCCCCGCTGGAGAGAATCAGATCAATCCCCTCCAGCTTGCTGGCGTCATAGTAATCCCAGAGGGATTTCGACGGGGTATCTCCGATCAACAGCAGCCTCATCCCGGTCCTCCGTCCTCGAAACCCGGAATCCCCTGCAGCTCCATCAGAGCTCTGGCCTCCTGGTTCAGATCCTTTTTAGGAGGAATCCGGCCCACCACATTCTCCGCCAGCCAGTCCATGGTGATAATCTCCTCCGGAGACAGACAAGTGTGGGGGCCGCCAACTGTGTCTCCGCTCTGTATCCGGATTTCTCCCCGGAAGGGATTGAAATTCTCCGTGTATATTTCTCTGCGCATGATCTCAGTCAATGTCCTGACACCCTCCGGCAGGCTCTGGGACATAATCAAATCAATGATGTCCCCGGAAATGCCCCACCAGTAGTTTACGGCCCGACGCTCTCTGGCAGCCGGACTTTTCTTCCAGGTTCCCTGAAGAATATCCCGGATCATCTTCTCATAAAATTTCCCCCAGTTCCACATGGGCGTAGCCAGATTCCGGCACTGCCCATCGCAATTCTGGTAAAGGCCGAACCGGCGGCTGGCTGTGGAGGGACGGATCAGATCTATACCGGAAATGGTGGAAATCTGTTTTTCCTCCAGGAGCCGGTTGAAATCCCCGGTCTGGTCCGAAGTCCAGTGAAGGTAGACCCTGGCTCTGGGATTGGTCATCCTGGCTCCAATGGCAAAGGCGTTCACATTGGCCAGGGATCCGTAGATGGGAAAATCCGCCACGTAGGCAATGCGGTCATTTTGGCACATAGCCCCGGCAATCAGTCCGCTCAAAAATTTGGCCTCATACATCCTGCCATAGTAGGTGCGCAGAGCGCTGTAGGGCCGGTTGACGGAACAGTTCAGCAGCTTCACCTGGGGATGGCGCAGAGCTACCTTCAGGCTCACCTCCAAAAATTTCTGGGTAGTGGTGAAAATAATGTGATTTCCATCTCTCACTGCCATCTCCAGCAGCTCCTCCGCCTCCATGCCCTCCCGTTCTCGGAAATAGCTTTCCGTCTGGATGCGGGAGCCAAACACCTGCTCCAGATGCATTCTTCCCAGCTCATGGCTGTAAGTCCAGCTGGAATTCTCCGTGCAGCGGTCATGAACAAAAGCTACTTTCAGCACCTTGCTGCTGCTTCCCGAAAAGAACCGGGAAAAAAGGCCGGAAGCCGCCTTTTCCCCCGGATCCATCACCAAGGCTTTCTCCGGGCTGTAGCGAAGCAGCGTCAGCTCACTCCAGATCAGATCCAGCTCTCCCTTCATCTGTCCGGTACTCTTCGAGGCCATAGCCCCATAGGGATACAGGGAGAGATAGAATAAAAAGGCATCCCCTGTTGTGATGGGAAGTTTCTCACCTCCCCTGTCCCGGAACAACTTCTCAAAGACCGCAAAGGAGGAGGAAAATTCTTTCCTCTCCTCCTGGCTCCACACATCCTCCGGGCCTTTCCCTACTGCCGCCAGCAGCTTGGCAAAGCTCCCCGTTCTGGAAAACCAGATATAGTTAATCTTCGTGTTCCGGTAAAAATCCAGAAATTCAAAATAAATTTTATTCTCTGTCTCCTGAGTTCGCTTGGGGATCACCCGGGTTACCGTCCCCTCAATGCTGGATGCGTTCAGATACTTAAAGACGCTGACCCGCTTGTTTCCCTCCAGCACATAGAACCGGTTCATAAACTCATAAGCCACAATGGGCTCCCGCACTCCATCCTCCATCTGGTATTGGAGCAGGTTCATCCATTTCATGGCGAATTCTGAGCTCTCAGGCATCAGGGGCATGAAATTGACTGCAAAGGCATTTTTTCTTCCCGCGGTCTTAGTCCCCACAATCTGCTCCAAAGGGATGTCCACCAGTCCCAGAGCAGTCTCCGTCTGTACCTGTTCCCTTTCCAGCAGATCATCCAGCGCAGGCAGATAGGGATATTCGCCCCTGGAAACCGCGTTTCGGTATGCCCTCTCCCCCATCTTCAGCGCTTTCGCATATTCCTCATACGCCATACGGTCCTCCCGGACTTTCCGTCCTTCCGGCTGTTTTCTCCTTCCGGGTATCTTGATTACAGCAGCTTCTCCAGCTCACCGCGGATCTCCTCGATAAACTCTCTGCTGTTTTTCACCTGAGGATTGGGCAGGCTGGTGATCAGGGCCAGATCCTTTGTCATCCTTCCGCTCTCGATGGTGGCAATAGTGGCCTGCTCCAGCTTATCCGCAAACTCCTGCAGCTCCTTCAGCCCATCCAGCTCTCCTCTTTTTCTGAGGGCGCCGCTCCAGGCGAAAATGGTGGCCACAGAGTTGGTGGAAGTCTCCTCTCCCTTCAGATATTTGTAGTAGTGTCTCTGTACCGTGCCGTGGGCTGCCTCGTACTCATACTTTCCATCGGGGGACACCAGCACGGAGGTCATCATGGCCAGAGAGCCAAAGGCGGATGAGATCATGTCGCTCATCACATCCCCGTCATAATTTTTGCAGGCCCAGATAAAGCCGCCCTCGGATTTCATCACCCGGGCCACCGCATCGTCAATCAGTGTATAGAAATAGGTGATACCGGCCTGCTCAAATTTCTCTTTGTATTCCTGATCGTAAATCTCCTGGAAAATATCCTTGAAGGTGTGGTCATATTTCTTGGAGATGGTATCCTTGGTGGAGAACCACAGATCCTGCTTGGTATCCAGCGCATAGGCGAAGCAGCTTCTGGCAAAGCTGGCGATGGAGGAATTTAGATTGTGCATTCCCTGCAGGACTCCCGGTCCCTGGTACTCATGA